>NZ_JBYCLC010000369.1:0-2658 GCF_057473685.1 Mycobacterium sp. TH-M116
GGTCAATCGGTTACCATCGGCTTCCAGGCCAGTCAGACCGGGAGCTACGTGGCGCCAACGCATCTGCTCGTGGACGGCCACTCTGTCACCGTGAGCAGCGGCACAACAGGGACCGGAACCGGTACGGGTGGAACCGGGACCACGACGGGAACTGGCACGGGTGGAACCGGGACCGGCACCGGCACGGGTGGGACCGGGACCGGCACTGGCACGGGTGGGACCACGACCGGCACCGGCACGGGTGGGACCACGACCGGCACCGGCACGGGCGGGTACACCACGGTGATCTCCCAGCAGTACGGGTCAACGACGATTCAGAACTCTTACGTGGTCCAGAACAACGCGTACAACATCGGCTCGGGGCAGCAGACGATCGCCGTCAGCTCCACCGGATTCACCATCACCGGCGAGACCGGCTCCGCCCCCACCGACGGAGCGCCGTTGGCCTACCCGTCGGCCTATCTGGGCGGGGCCTACAACAACATTTCCCCCAACAGCCCCTTGCCGGATCAGTTGAGCCAGATCCAGACCGCGACCAGCAGCATCAGTTACACCTACCCCAAGAGTGGCACCTACGACGCGTCCTACGACATCTGGCTGAATCCCACGCCGAACACATCCACGGTAAACCATCAGGAGGTCATGATCTGGTTCAACCATTCCGGCCCCATCCAGCCGGTCGGCTCCGATGTGGGTCAAGCCACCATCGACGGCAAGCAGTTCGCGGTGTGGGAAGGCGACAACGGCCAGAACCAGGTGGTGTCCTACGTCGCGGATACCCCGATACAGTCCTGGAACAACATGAACGTGTTGGATTTCATCGACAAGACCGAAACCTACGAGCCGGCAGTGAACAACTCCTGGTACCTGACCAGCATCCAGGCCGGCTTCGAGCCTTGGAGCGGGAGTGTCGGGGCGTCGGTCAACTCGTTCTCCGCCAGTGTGAACGGAGTCAGCTGACGCCAGCCCGGCGCCCCTCGCCAACGAATCGGCGGCAGGCCGTGCGGTTATTTCGCACGGCCTGCCGTAGCGGGTGCGGTCCAATCACTCGATGACAGTGAGGAACTCGCCGGCTGGGCGTCTCGGCAGAAACCAGGCAGGGATGAGGGTGGATGCCACCAGCACCACCGCGAGCGCGAACACGGCGGTGTAGGCATGCGAGAGGTCGTGTAGCAATTCGCCGGTGAAATGGTGGGTGAAGACCCGCTTCGGCAAGGCGGACCTGTCAAGCGGCACATGGAGTTTGGCCGAGCTCTGCTGAAGCAATGCCATTTTGTTCGCGGCGCGGATGTTTTGGCTGCGGTTGAACTGGCTCGTCAGGATCATCGACATCAGCGCAGTCCCGACCGAGCCGCCCACCTGGTGCAGAACGCTGATCAGCGTCGAGCCGCGGGCGATCTGGTGAGGGGCCAGCGCCTGCACCGACGCTACCGACAGAGGCATGATGGTGCACCCCATGCCGAGGCCCATGATCGTCAGCCCGGTCAGCAGTATGGGTTGGTAGTCGGATTGCCTGGCCACCCCGTAGGCGAAGGCGCCCAGGCCGACGGTGATGAGCGCGATGCCGGCCAGGACGACCTTGCCTGGCCCCCGCCGGTCCACGATCGGGCCGGCCAGTTGCATGGTCAGCATCGCGCCGAGCCCCTGCGGGATCATGTGCACACCGGACTGCATCGCCGTCTGGTGCAACACCTGCTGGAAATAGCTCGGAAGCAACAATGCTGCCCCGAAGAACGCGACCGCGAACACCGTCATCGTCACATTGGCGTGGGTGACAACGCGGTTCGTGAACAGCCGTAGGTCGATGAGCGGGTGATCGGTCCCGTACCAGGCGTGCAGGACGAAGCACACGATCAGCGTCAGGCCGACCGTCGCCGGTATCAACACGTGCCGATCTGCGACGGAGCCGCGACCCGGGATGGACGACACCGCGAACAAAAACGTCGCCAAGCCGGGGCAGAGCAGTAGCACCCCGACGACGTCGAGCGATTCCGACCGCGCCGGCTGATCTTTGCGAAACACGATCGCCGCAAGGGTGATCGTGACGAGGCCGATCGGCATGTTGATCAGAAAGATCCATCTCCAGCCGGTGGTGTCGATGAGCCAACCTCCCAGGATGGGCCCGCAGATCGGGGCGAGCAGCATAGGGATGCTCAGGATCGACATCAGGCGGCCGAGTCGCCCGGGGCCCGCCTCGCGAACCAGGATCATGAAGCCGAGCGGTAACAGCATGCCGCCCCCGATGCCCTGCACCGCCCGAAAGACAATGAGCAGCAGGATGTCCGGCGCCAGCGCGCATAGCATCGAGCCCAGCGTGAACGCCAGAACGGAGCCCATGAACAGCCGTTTGGTGCCGAACCGGTCGGCCGCCCAGCCCGCTAAGGGGATGACTGTCGCCAAGGCCAACGTGTAGCCGGTCATCGTCCACGCGACCACCGCCTGCGTGGACGCGAATTGGTTGATGAAGGTGCGCTGGGCGACGCTGACGACGGCGCCGTCCAGAATCGACATCACCGTGGCGAGGATGCATACTCCGGCGACCCGCAGCAGCGCGGCGTCGAGCTTGTCGGGATACTGGCGCTCACCGGCTGCCCGTTGCCGAGTCGTGGCGGCGGAAGGCGGCGCGGCGGGTGAAGCCTTTTCCATGTCGGTGCTTAG
>NZ_JBYCLC010000370.1:0-4479 GCF_057473685.1 Mycobacterium sp. TH-M116
ATTCTGGGCTCGGCGTATGCGGCCACCGACGGTGACCCGGCAACCGCGTGGACAGCGCCGCAGCGGGTCGTGCAACACAAGGACCCGCCGACGCTGACCCTCACCCTGCCGCGGCCCACCGAAGTCACCGGGCTGCGGTTGGTCCCCAGCCGCTGGGAACTGCCGGCGCGCCCGACACTGGTGACGGTCGACCTGGGCGACGGCCCGCAGGTCCGGGAACTGGCCTCGAACGGCGCGGCGGCCCAGTCGTTCGAGCTGGCCCTCAAGCCGCGGGTCACCGACACCGTCACCGTCCGCCTGCTGCGCTGGCACGACGTCATCGACCGCAACGCGCTGGGGTTCGACCAGCTCAAACCCCCGGGGCTGGCCGAGATCACGGTCTTGGGCGCCGACCGCAAGCCGATCGCGCCCGCAGATGCTGCCCGGAACCGTTCTCGGGTAGTCGAACTCGGCTGCGCCGGCGAGCTTCAGGGCCCGGTCATCGCCGTCGCGGGCCGGTTCGTGCACACCTCGATCCGGACCACCGCCGGCGCGCTGCTGGACGGTGACCCGGTGCGGGCGCTGCCCTGCGAACGCGACCCGATCGCGCTGCCGGCGGGCCGGCAGGAACTGCTGATCAGCCCAGGCGCCGCATTCGTGGTGGACGGGGCCCAGCTGTTGGCTGCCGGGACAATCGCACTGCCGCCCACTTCCGACCCCCCGATGCCCGCGACGACCGGAGTGTGGAGTTCCGATCACCGCTCGGTGCGCGCGCCCGCGTCGGCGCGGTCCCGGGTGCTGGTCGTCCCCGAAAGCATCAACCCCGGATGGGTCGCGCGCACCGCCGCCGGGGTCCGTCTGAGGCCGGTCGCCGTCAACGGGTGGCAGCAAGGCTGGGTGGTGCCCGCGGGCGACCCCGGTTCCATCACCTTGGGCTTCGCCTCCGACGCCCGGTATCGGGCGGGCCTGGCGGTGGGTCTGGCGCTGCTGCCACTGCTGGCGCCGCTGGCCTGGTGGAGACGCCGCCGTTCCGACGACGACCCGCCCGCGGCGCCCTGGTCTCCCGGCGGTTGGGCCGCGGTCGCAGTGCTGGCAGCCGGTGCGCTGATCGCCGGTGTAGCGGGTTTGGTCGTAGCCGGTACCGTACTCACGCTGCGGTACGCGCTGCGGCACCGCAGCAGCGATGCCCTGATGGTTGCACTGAGCGCGGGGGGTTTGATCCTGGCCGGAGCCGTGCTGTCCCGGCATCCGTGGCGGTCGGTCGACTTCTACGCCGGTCATTCGGCGAATGTACAACTGCTGGCGCTGATCTCGGTCGCCGCGGTCGCCGCATCCGCGGTGACGATGCGGGCCGGGCAGCGGCCCGAGGAGGAGCCGCGGCATTGACACCGCGGTGACGATGCGGGCCGGGCAGCGGCCCGTCTGTAACGATTAGCCCGGCTCGGGTCTTGGCCGCCGGTTTACCGGCTGGTTGACTGAATATGCCGGGAGGTCTGCCCGACCGTCTGAGGAGTTACGCCCATGGGCTGGTTGTCCGCACCCGAATACTGGCTGGGCAGACTGTTGCTCGAGCGCGGCGCCGCGGCCGTCTACCTGTTGGCATTCCTGGCGGCCGCCGTGCAGTTCCGCGCGCTCATCGGGGAGCACGGAATACTGCCGGTGCCGCGGTTTCTGGCCGGAAGATCGTTCTGGGCGGCACCCAGCGTCTTTCATCTCCGCTACTCCGACGGTTTCTTCGCGGGCGTGTCCTGGTTCGGCGCGGTCCTGTCGGCAGCCATCGTCGCCGGCGCAGCCGACCTCGCGCCGCTGTGGGCGGGGATGCTGATGTGGCTCGCGCTGTGGGTGCTGTACCTGTCCATCGTCAACGTCGGGCAGGCGTGGTACTCGTTCGGCTGGGAGTCGTTGTTGCTGGAGACCGGGTTCCTGATGATCTTCCTCGGCAACGACCGCACGGCGCCGCCCGTGCTGGCCCTGTGGATGGCGCGCCTGCTGCTGTTCCGCGTGGAGTTCGGCGCCGGGCTGATCAAGATGCGGGGCGACCCGTGCTGGCGGGACTTGACGTGCCTGTACTACCACCACGAAACACAGCCGATGCCTGGGCCGTTGAGCTGGTTCTTCCACCACCTGCCCAAGCCGCTGCACCGTATCGAGGCAGCGGGCAACCACTTCGCCCAACTGATCGTGCCGTTCGGGTTGTTCGCTCCGCAGCCGGTGGCGAGCGCGGCCGCGGCGATCATCGTCGCCACACAGCTGTGGCTGGTGGCTTCGGGAAACTTCGCTTGGCTCAACTGGGTGACGATCCTGTTGGCGTGCAGCGCGATCGACGACTCGTCGTGGGGCATGCTGCTACCGGTGCCCGCACATTCCGCGCCGGCTTCTCCGCCGGTGTGGTTCACCGCCCTGGTGCTGGCGTTCACCGTGTCTGTGTTGTTTCTGAGCTATTGGCCGGTGCGCAACATGCTGTCCCCACACCAGCGAATGAATTTGTCCTTCAATCCCTTCCATCTGGTCAACACCTACGGCGCCTTCGGCAGCATCGGCCGCGTCCGGCGCGAGGTGGTGATCGAGGGCACCGACGACGCGAAGATCACCGGTCAGACGGTCTGGCGGGAATACGAATTCAAAGGCAAACCCGGCGCCGTGCGCCGACTGCCCCGCCAGTGGGCGCCCTATCATCTGCGGCTGGACTGGCTGATGTGGTTCGCGGCCATCTCCCCCGGCTATGCCCAGCCCTGGCTGCGGCCGCTGCTGCAGCGGCTGCTGCGCAACGACCTGCCGACGCTGCACCTGTTGCGGCACAACCCCTTTCCCGAATCACCGCCCCGATATGTTCGCGCGCAGCTCTACCAGTACCGGTTCACCACACCGGCGGAGCTGCGGCGGGTCCGGGCGTGGTGGCACCGCACCCCGGTGGGCGGGTACGTCGCGCCGATGACGGTGCGGCAGGCAACATCGCCGAAGCCCCGAGGGTGAGGCTACTTCTGGTAGGACAGGGCTCCCGTGCCGGCGAGCTTCCCGCCCTGCACGATCAGATACTCGGGACGGATGGGCGTCCCCGCGAAGAAGGACTCCAAAATCTCGCGGGTTCCGGCGGCGTAGCGCGCCTGGGCGGACAGCGTGGTGCCCGAAACATGCGGCGTCATAGCGTTGTTCGGCATGGTGCGCCATGGGTGATCGGCCGGCGGCGGCTGCGGGTACCACACGTCGCCGGCATAGCCGGCGAGGTGACCGCTCGCCAGCGCGGCGGCGATGGCTTCGGGGACGGTCTCCTCGCCGCGTGCGGTGTTGACGATGTAGGAGCCGCGCCGCATCGTGGCCAGCAGTCTCTCGTCGAACATCCGGCGGGTGTCCTCGTAGAGCGGCGAATGAATGGACACGACGTCGACGGACCTCACCAGCGACTCCACGTCGGGGTGGAACGTCACGTTCAGCTCCTTCTCCGCTTCCGTTGCGAGCCGGCGTGTGTCGGTGTAATGCAGGTTGACGTCGAACGGGGCCAACCGGCGCAGTACCGCCCGCCCGATCCGGCCGGCGGCGATCAGCCCGACGTCCATGCCCTCCAGGTCGTAGGCGCGCTGCGCGCAGTCGGCGATGTTCCAACCGCCTTCGGTGGCCCAGCGATGCGATGGCAGGAAGTTGCGCACCAGCGCCAGGATCTGCATCACCGTGTGCTCGGCGACGCTGATGCTGTTGCTGTACGTCACCTCGGCCACCGTGATGCCCCGACGCTTCGCCGCCTCGAGATCGACGTGGTCCGAGCCGATTCCCGCGGTCAGCGCCAGCTTGAGTGCGGGGGCTTTGGCGATGCGCTCCTCGGTGAGGTACGCCGGCCAAAACGGCTGGGAGATGACGATATCCGCGTCCGGGAGTTCCCGTTCGAATTCCGAATCCGACCCGTCCTTGTCCGACGTCACCACCAACTCGTGCCCGCGGTCGGCGAGGAACTGCCGCAGCCCGAGTGCGCCTGAGACACAACCCAGCAGCTCGCCGGGGGTGAAGTCGATCCGCGACGGGGTCGGCACGCTGCTGCCGTCGGGGTAACCCGCGATCGCGGGAATGCTGTCGCGCGCATAGCTGGGCGGGTACCCGCCGACAGGATCGGGATAGAGCACCATCACGCACTTGGCCATTGAGAATCCTCCGTCAGGGACAACAGATTTCAGGGACAACCGATTTCAGGGACAACCGATTTCAGGGACAACAGATCCCAGTCTCGGAGGACGGCGGCCCAGGTGTCCAAGACGTGGTTCCGACCGCGTGATAGGTCGCGCCGATCACCGGTGATCAGCCGCCGTCGAGCGCCTCGCGGATGCCGGTGTCGCGCGCGGCCCGAATCAGCTCGCGGATGACGGGCGAGCCGGGCTCCGCTTTGGTGGTGACGAGCGCGATGAGCGCCCTCACGTGCGGCTGGTCGAGCGGCAGCGTGATGACCCCCGCGGGAGGGCCGAGGGTTTCGATCCACGGTTGCGGGACGATGCTGGCCCACCGGCCCGTACGCAC
>NZ_JBYCLC010000371.1:0-6803 GCF_057473685.1 Mycobacterium sp. TH-M116
GCTGATCCAGGCGGTGTTGCGGCATGCCGGCGGCGTGCGGATCGATCACATCATCGGGCTGTTCCGGCTGTGGTGGATCCCCGCCGGCGCCCCGCCCAACGAGGGCACCTACGTGCGCTACGACCACGAGGCGATGATCGGCATCGTGGCTCTGGAGGCACACCGGGCCGGGGCGCTGGTGGTCGGCGAAGACCTCGGCACGGTCGAGCCGTGGGTGCGCGACTACCTCTTGTTACGCGGCCTGCTGGGCACCTCGATCCTGTGGTTCGAACTCGACCGCGACGGAAACGGCGGCCCGCTGCCGGCCGAACGCTGGCGGGAGTACTGCCTGGCATCGGTCACCACCCACGATCTGCCGCCCACCGCCGGCTACCTGGCCGGTGACCACGTCCGGCTGCGCGACTCCCTCCGCCTGCTGACCCGGCCCGTGGCGGAGGAACTCGAGTCGGATCGGACCGAGCTGGCGGCCTGGCTGACCGAGTTGCGCCGGGTAGGCCTGCTCGCCGCCGGGGAGGACGACCCCGAGCAGGTCGTCATCGCCCTCTACCGATACCTGGGCCGGACACCGTCGCGGCTGGTGGGGGTTGCGCTGACCGACGCGGTCGGCGACCGCCGCACCCAGAACCAACCGGGAACCATCGACGAATATCCCAACTGGCGGGTTCCGCTGACCGGACCGGACGGCCGGCAGTTGATGCTCGAGGACGTGTTCACCGACCGCCGGGCGGGGGCCCTGGCGCAGGCGGTCCGCGCCGCGATCGCGCCCACCGCCGGCGAGCGGGGTGACGGCTGAGCCGCCCGGCGGCGACCCTGTAGTTTTGACGGCCATGAAGGTGTCGGTCGTGGCCCCCGTCGCCGACGGTGTCACCGCCGACCCCGGCTGGATGGTGAGTTTCGCCGAACACCTCGAGCTGTGCGGTTTCGAGTCGATCGTGGTGGTCGAGCACACCGTTATGCTCACCCGCTACCGGAGCGTCTATCCCTACGACAGTTCCGGGCGCGTCGGGCTGGCGGCCGATTGCCCGATTCCCGATCCGCTCGATCTGCTGGCGTTCCTGGCAGGCCACACCAGCCGGCTGGGGCTGGCCACGGGAGTCTTGGTGCTGCCCAACCACCATCCAGTCGTGCTGGCCAAAAGAGCCGCGACCGTTGACGCACTGTCGGGGGGGAGGCTGCGGCTGTGCGTAGGGGTCGGTTGGCTCAAGGAAGAGCTGGAGGCCTGCGGCGCCGACTTTGACAACCGGGGCCGGCGCGCCGACGAGCAGTTGGCGGTGTTGCGGGCGCTGTGGGCCGACAAGCCCACAGGGGCGTCGTTCCACGGGGAATTCTTCGACTTCGACAACGTCATGTCGTACCCGAAACCAGTTGACGGCCAACGATTCCCGGTGCACATCGGCGGGCACAGCCGAGCGGCTGCGCGACGCGCAGGACGGTTCGGCGACGGCTTCCAGCCGCTCGGCGTGAGCGGCCCGGAACTCGACTCCCTGATCGCGGTGATGCGCGAGGAGGCGTCGTCGGCGGGACGGGATCCGGCGGGCCTGGAAATCTCACTGGGCCATCTGGTCACCAAGATCGACGCCGAGCGGGCAGGCGCCCTTGCCGATCGAGGCGCCGACCGCGTCGTCCTGGCGATGCCGCCGACTACCGACATAGAGCAGGCCAAGGACATGCTCTCGGCCTGTGCGCAGCGGCTGTCGCTGGCTTCGTGAACACTGCGCGTCGACGATGAGGCTTTCGGCGGAGGACCGGGTGGCCCTGAGCGACCTGGTCCATCGCTATGCGGCCAACGTCGACGACCGTCGATTCGACGACGCAGCAGGGCTTTTCACTCCCACGGCCGAGCTGGTGGTGCCCGATCCGCCGCGCGCTCTGGGGCCGGTCCACGTACACCGGGGGCAGCAGGCCATCGCCACGGCGGTGGCCGCGGTGGCCGCGGTGGCCCGGACCGAACACGCGATCGTCGGCGAGGTGTACGACGAAGCTTCGGGCCCCGGGTGCGCGTGGGGACGCATCGCCTGCGTCGCGCATCACTGGAATCAGCACGGCGAAGAAGTGATCGATGCGACGTGGCACCTTCGCTACGACGACGAATACACGGTGACGGATGCGGGCTGGCGAATGAGCCGCCGGGCGCTGACGATCAACGCCATCGAGACACGGGCCGTGCGTCGGCTGCTGCCCCGTGATCCGGACTGACGACTGAATCGATCTCGTTTTCTCGAAAGCCTTTTCGGGTGGCAGACTGCGAAAGTTCCGCGCACTTCACCCTGGGCAAGGCCCGCGCCGGTGTGCACGCCCGGAATATCGGCACTGGCCGGCGAGGCGCCGGTGGCCCGCCTGTCCCCGGGTCACTGCAACGACGCGAGGTTGTCGATGTTGTCCATGGACTTGCGAACATCGGATCGGATCACCCACGCAACCAGGCTGCCGATCGGTCCGCTCAGCAGACCGCCACCGAGGTCGGCGGTCAGATGGAACTCCGAGCCCGGAGGGCCGGCGGCTACCTCCATACTCACCACTATCCGGATTCCGCCACGGCCATAGCCTTGCAGCTCAATCGATTTCGTCTCGTCGTAGCCCGTGACCTTCCAGTGAACGACTTTGCGGAAGCCTTTGACCTTGACGCACGACGACACCCGGGTGCCCTTTTCGATCGTCGACGGCACCGGGCCGCGCCACCCGCCGAATATCGTCATCCACTCATCGAATCGGCGCAGATCGGAAGCGAGCTTCCAGGCGGTCGTCGGCTCCGCGTCCGAGGCTATCGAAACGTCCACTCGTGCCACGTTCCTCGTTTCCCCCATCGTCGACACCTGCGATCTCGGGAATGCATACCCGCATGTGCGCGGGCTTACTCCTGCGTAGCGCAAGCTACGGGCGGGCCGCGTTGATCTGCTGGGCAATGTCGATGACCTGGGCGGATTGCGACTGGTGCACGTCGATCTCGTCGGCGACGTACTGGGCGATGAATCGACGGATCTCACCGTCGACGCCTGCCAAGATGCGCAGCACCTCGCCTCGGAGGGACTTGGACGACACATTGACGGTGATATCGGAGGGCCGCGGTTTGGAGACTTCGACGACCAGTAGCAGCGGCTCGGCGGCACGCGCCGCAGCACGCAGGGCGATGTCCCCGGAGATCACGAACCGCTGCTTGTCGAGTCGCAGGTCGAGAAGCAGATCGATCGACAGCGGGATATGGATGACGAAGCTGATGCTGTCATCGAGACGGCGCGTCACCCGCGGGTCGTGGATCTTGACGTTCGCGCTCACCTTGGCAATCCCGCCGGGCCCCTGGGCGATCGGTTCCATGGCGAATTCGTTGCCCGCGATGTCGGCGAACGCGGCCGCGACCCGTTCAGGGGTGACGGCGTATTCGAAGAATCTGCGACCGAATTCTTCGTAGGTGATGTAAGCATGGCTCTGCATAGGCTTATACCGTCTCATGTCGCCCGGCTGAACAGCCGCTGATCTGCTCGCGTCGCGGAATTTTCGCCCGGCAGCCACGCCGTGTCGTGTCACCCGGCGCGGTGCGGTGGGCTCCGTCGAGGTTGTGAACAACGCCACATCCGGGCGCCTCGATTCGGTGTGCGAGTCGGTGGCCTGGGAGCCTTGAGCGATTGGAGGTGTTTGGACTCTGATGGGTGTCGACGAATGTGCTGAGCACCGCCCGGCCGGATCGCGTGCCGGCGGGCTGCTCAGGTGGCTCGGTGGCGGACACCGGCGTGAGCTCGGCGAGCGTCACGAGAGGTCCAGCCACGCGGTCGCCGGCTTGATCGTGCTGGGGGGAGCCGTGCTGGCCTGGTGTGTCGCGAGCCTGGCCATGGCCGAGTCGACATGGTGGCCGCTGCCGGCGATCGTGCCGTCGGCCCTGGTCTTCGCCGTACTGGTCGGCGCGGCGACCCGGGGGGTCGCGAGCGGGAAGCGCCTGAACCGGCCCGGGATCGCGGGACGCGTGGCCGTGGCGGCGGCGGTCGGCGTCGTCGTGGGTGAACTCGCCGCGCTCGTGATGTTTTCCGGCGCGATCGACCGCCATCTCGACGAACAGGCCCTGCGCAACGCCGATTCGGCGCCGGTGGTCGCGCAGGCAGCGGCGGCCCTACGGCAAACCCAGCATGCCCGCAACAGCCTCGACAATGCCGTCGAACTGGCGCGCGCCAATCAGGACAAGGCCCTGGAAACCGCGCGCTGCGAGTACCACCCTTCCCCCGGATGTCCGCAGACCCGGATCACCGGCGTTCCCGGGCCCGGACCCGAAACGCGAACGGCAAATGAGCTTCTCGCCGACGCGCGGCGCGAGCTGGACGGCGCGCTGGTGATGCGCGACGGCATGGCACCCGAACTCAACGCCGAGATCGCCCGCCGGGAGCAAGCCCTCGCCGATGCGCGGCGCAGCGCGATCGCCGGCGCCGGTCGGGGCCTCGGTCCGCGGTGGACCGCCATGAACGACCTCGCGCCGGCCGGCAGCGGAGGCTTGCTGTTGCGCCTGTTGACGATCGAGTTTTGCACGCTGGTCTACTTGCTGCCACTCGTGTTGCGGCTGTGGCGCGGCGAGACAACCCACGAGCGCCGGACCATCGCGCACGCGGATCGGGAACGCGCCGAACTCGAGGCGGAAACCACGATCGCGATCAAGCGGGCCGAGGTGCGCCGTGCGACCGAAATCATGTGGGCCGAGCATCAAATCACCCAGGCCCGGCTGGCCATCGAAGCCCAGCGGGAAATCGACCGCGAACAACAGCGCCGGCGCGTCGTGGAAGCCCTCGACGCGCCGGTTCACGCGTGGTCGCGACGGACCGTCGAGCCGGCGGAGCAAGAGATGTACCTGCCGATCGCCGCGGAAACCGAGGCGCCCAGCCGGGCGGTCGCGCCTCTGTCGGCCGGTGGTGAGCCTGACGACGCTCCGGACGACCCGGAACACCTGCCGGCACAGGTGGAGGCGAGCGGCGAGGTCCAGCCCCGCCACGAGCACGACACGCCGTTGATTTCGTCGCTCCCCTTGGCTGCGGCTCGGTGGCTGCGCCCGCTGGTGCCCCCGATCGTCGCGCGGGTGATCGACACGACTGCCCGGCCGCTGCGCACCGCGCGTCAGGTGTTCGAAGAGGTGGAGGAGCTCACGTTCGTGCTCAGGCACACCCGAAAGGTGACCGTCGATTCGGAGAGCTTCGATGCCGCTGCCCGGCCGGCGCTCAGCTCCACCAGCCACCGGCAGTCCCCCTCGTGGCAGCCAACGGAGGCGGCTCACGCGGGCCGCTCTTCCCTGGACTCGGCACCGCACGAGCGCAAGCCGCAGCTGACCGAGCGGGAGGGATCGCACGGTTTGGAGCCCCCCGTGGGTCCGCGGCAGCTACCGCCCGCCCACTGACCGGTGCCCGCTCCCCATGCCCCGACCATGCGTGGCGGCGCCGGGGTTCGGCCCACGGCGTATCATCCAGCCGATAACAGCAGAGCAAGGAACTCGTGGGGACGGCAGCAATGGCAGGGCGGTGTCTCATGGTGTCAACCGGAAGAACGATCGCGGTTCCGGCGATCGCATGAAGGTCAGCCTCTTCCTCGCGGACGCGGCGCAGGCCGACGCCCAATCCGGCAAGGTCAACGCTCTCGGACTGGGCTGGCGGCAGTGCCAAACCCCCACGCCCGCAATCGCTTTGGTGCTGTTCTTGGATATCGACTGGAACGAGACCAACAAACAGTACAAGCTGACGTGCCAACTCTTGACCACCGACGGCGAGCCGGTGGCCGTGCCGGGACCACACGGGCCACAGCAGATCAGCTTCGAGGCGGTAGCGGAGGCCGGGCGCCCGCCCGGGGCCATCCACGGCACCTCCGTTCGAATGCCGCTCACCCTGAACATCCCCGCGGGGATTCCTCTGGAACCGGGGATCTACGAGTGGCGCGTGGAAATCGCCGGTTTTGACCAGGCCACCGCGGTCGAGGCGTTCGTCGTGGTCGGCCACGCGCAGCCGCCGCAGCCGCCGCAGCCGCCATCGCAGTAGGGCTCGCCGCGCGCGGCGCACCGATCCCCGGTCGTGCTGCCGAGGCGGCTCGCGTGACCGTTGATTCGAGGCGCTCCAGGATTCTCGGCAACCACCGGCGCACCTCGGCCGCCTCGATTGCCGAGCTGCGCTCGCGCAGCAGGCGCAACACGATGTGTACTTCCAGACGCGCCGGCGCAAAAATGGTCTCCTCTGCCAAAGCTGATGTGACCCTTGATGTGTCTGCGATCCAGGCGCAATTCGCCGGGCGTGCCGGAGCGCGCCGGGTCCCGGTTGGCCGCCCCGCACAGCGGCAGCAGATGGGAGTCGGCGGGCAGGTCGACGCCGGCGAGCGAGGCGTGGTTTCGCACGTGCCGGCAGATTCGCCACCGACCTCGCCGGACGCGACGCACCGGCGGCGGCCCGCACGCAGGGCAATGGGCGGCCCGCGTCGTGCTGTCGCTGATCTATTGGCCGCTCTAAGACGACCGCGCCGAACATGATGTGGTGCGACGTTTCGTAGCGTGCGCGTTCGCGCGTCAGTGCTGAGCCGCGCCCTACTCGTCGCGAAACCTGTCGTACGCGGCGTCGTCGCCAGCCATCGGGCGGACACCCCATCGTCTCCAACGCGACGAACTGGATGGGCCCCGTCTTTCCAGTCCGCGGAAAGGTGCGCGCAATAGCCACAGCTTGTAGAGGCGGTTGTCGCAGCCGTGCCAGCCGAAACACCGCGCCCACACTGCGGGTGCGTATCCATGAATCTGGAGGCCGGCTCACCGCCACCGGCGAAGTGGGCCAGCGCCCAGGCCAGTGCGAACGCCGGTACCC
>NZ_JBYCLC010000372.1:0-3729 GCF_057473685.1 Mycobacterium sp. TH-M116
CTGGTAGCGGGGACAGGATTCGAACCTGCGACCTCTGGGTTATGAGCCCAGCGAGCTACCGAGCTGCTCCACCCCGCGTTGGTGAACCCCAGGTTACCGAACCGACGTCAGCGCTACCAAATCGCACGGTCAGCGGGGTTGTCGGCCGGGCAGGCTTGTCGCAGACCCGCGCACCGGCGCGGGGCACGAAGCCACCTACTTGGCGTTGTTGTACTTGGTGATCGCGTCGTCCAGGCGCTGCAGCGCGGTCCCGTAAGCGGCGAAATCACCCTTCTTCTGGGCATCCTTGGCCGCGCTCAGCGCCGTTTGGATGTCCTGCAGCGCAGCGGCTTTCGCCGGAGACAACGTCACCGCGCCGTCCGGGGCCGGCGCTGACGCCTGCGGCGGCGGCGCCGCAGGCGACCCGGGTGCCCCCTCCGGCGCCGGCAGGCTCGCGGGCGGACTCGCCCCGCCGCCGTCGGTGGGCTGGATGCCCGTCGCGGCCGCACCCGCGCCGGGGCCGAACAACCCGGTGAGCGCATCGCCCACCGTGGGGCCGTAGCCGATCTTGTCGTTGTACATCATCGCCACCCGGATCAGCCTCGGGTACGACGAGGCGGCGTCGCTGGCACCCGGGGAGGCATAGACCGGTTCGACATACATCAGCCCGCCCTGACCGACCGGCAGCGTCAGCAGGTTGCCCCACCGGATCCGGTTCTGGTTGTCGCGCCCGATCACGCCGAGGTCCTGGGACACCGCCGGGTCGGTGGTGATCGCGTTGTTGGCCAGCTTGGGGCCGTTGACCTGCCCCGGGATGGTCAGCACCGTGATCTTGCCGTAGGTGGCAGGGTCGGAGCTGGCGCTGATGTAGGCGGCCAGGTAGTCGCGCTTGAACCGGTTCATCGCGCTCGTCAGCTGGTAGGACGCTGAATTATCATTCTTGGCAATGTTTTTCGCGACGATGTAGAACGGCGGCTGATAGCTGCTGGCGGTCGGGTTCGGATCCAGCGGCACGTCCCAGAAGTCCGAGGTGGAGAAGAACGTCACCGGGTCGTTGACGTGGTATTTGGCCAGCAGCATCCGCTGCACCTTGAAGAGGTCCTGGGGGTAGCGCAGATGGTCGGCCAGCTCGGGGGTGATCTCGCTCTTGGGCCTGACGGTGTCCGGAAAGACCCGCATCCAGGCCTTGAGCACCGGGTCGTTCTCGTCGTGCTGATACAGCGTGACGGTGCCGTCATAGGCGTCGACGGTGGCCTTCACCGAGTTTCGGATGTAGGAGACCTGCTTGTCGGGCGCCAGCCTGTTGAACGCCACCTCGTTGGAGTCGGCGGTCGCCGACTCCAACGAGGTGAGTTGGGAGTACGGGTAGTTGTCCAGCGTGGTGTAGCCGTCGATGATCCACACCAGCCGCTTGTTGACCACCGCGGGGTACACGACGCTGTCGGTGGTCAGCCACGGCGCCACTGCCTCCACGCGCGCAGCCGGGTCACGGTTGAACAGGATCTTGCTGTTGGACCCGATCACGTTGGAGAACAAGAAGTTTCGCTCGGCGAATTTGGCGGCGAACACGCTGCGGGAAAACCAGCTGCCGATCGGCACCCCGCCGAGCCCGGTGTAGGTGTAGTTCTTGGTCTCGTTGCTGGTCTCGTAGTCGTATTCGCGGTCCGTGCCGTTGTGCCCGACGATCGCGTAGTCGGCGGAAGTGTTGGCGATGACGGGCCCGTAGTAGATGCGCGGCTGGTCCAGCGGAGCGGGTCCGTCGGATATCACGCCACCGTTGGCGCCGACGACGTTGACCAGGAACTCCGGGTAGCCTCCGTTCTGGTTGGGGTCGTTGGCGATGCCGCGCACCGTGTTCGCCGGCGAGGCGATGAAACCGTTGCCGTGGGTGTAGACGGTGTGACGGTTGATCCAGTCCCGCTGGTTGTCGATCAGTCGGTCCGGGTTGAGTTCGCGCGCCGCCACCACATAGTCGCGCAATGCGCCGGTGTGGTCGATGTAGCGGTCGATCGACAACTGGTCGGGGAAGTAGTAGAAGTTCTTGCCCTGCTCGAACTGGGTGAACGCGGGGCTGACGATCGTGGGGTCCAGAAGCCGGATGTTCGACGTGGTGGCGCGGTCGGCCGCGACCTGCTGTGCGGTGGCCCTGGCGTCGCCGGAGTAGTTGCGGTACGTCACGACATCGGAGGTCAGGCCGTACGCCTGGCGCGTCGCGGCGATGCTGCGGCTGATGTATTCGCTTTCCTTCTGCGCCGCATTGGGTCTGACGCTGATCTGCTCGACGATCAGCGGCCAGCCGGCGCCCACGATCAACGACGACAGCAGCAACAACACCAGGCCGATGACCGGAATCCGCAAGTCCCGGAACGTGATCGCGGAGAACACCGCGGCGGCACAGATCAGCGCGATCGCCATCAGGATCAGCTTCGCCGGCATCACGGCGTTGATGTCGGTGTAGCCGGCGCCGGTGAACGGCTTGCCGCCCCGGGTGTGCGACAGCAACTCGTAGCGGTCCAGCCAGTAGGCGAGCGCCTTGAGCAGCACCAGCGTCCCGACCAGGCCGACCAGCTGGATGCGCGCCGAGCGACTCAGCGCTCCGCTGCGGCCCGACAGCCGGATACCGCCGAAGAGGTAATGCCCCAACAGATTCGCCACGAATGCCAGGAACACGGCAACGAACAGATAGCTCAGGACCAGCCGGTAGAACGGCAGTTCGAACGCGTAGAAACCCAGGTCCTTGCCGAATTGTGGGTCCTTGATGCCGAATTCGCCGCCGTGCAGGTAAAGCTGGATGCGCACCCAATAGCTCTGCGCGACGATGCCGGCCAGCAACCCGATCGCGGCGGGTATGCCGATGCCGACCAGGTGCAGTCGTGTCATCACCACGGCGCGGTAGCGCGCCACCGGATCGTTGTCGTTGCTCGGGACGAACACCGGGCGGGTGCGATAGGCCAGCGCCAGCCCGCAGAACACGATGCCGCCGACCAGCAGACCGGCCACGAGAAAGACCACGAGGCGGGTGAACAGCACGGTGGTGAACACCGAGCGGTATCCCAGTTCGCCGAACCACAGCCAGTCGACGTAGGCGTCGATCAGTCGCGGTCCCGCGAGCAGCAGGGCGATCGAGCCCAGGGCGACCACGATGAGAATTCGGCTGCGCCGGGTCAGCTTCGGCATTCTCGCGGCGGGCCGCATCCCCATTGATTACGCTCCTGATCGATTCAACTGGCGTCAACTGGCGTCACTGTGACCAGGGACCGCGTCACTGGACACTTCCTGGCAGTTTGCTGTGTATCCGCGAATATTCCCGGACGCAGACAACTGTACGCACACTCGCCCGCGGCGTGTCGGCTCCAACGGAGCCCTAGCACGTCGGCGGCCGTCCCCCCGACGTGATCGTGTGCAGCGAGTCCACCGCGTCGCTGAGCGTGTCGACCTTGACCAGGCGCATACCGGTCGAGTTGTCCGAACTCGCCTCATAGCAGTTTTTCGCGGGCACCAGGAAGACCGTGGCGCCGGCAGCCTTCGCGGCGACCATTTTGTGCGTGATGCCGCCGATCGGGCCGACCTTGCCGTCGATGGAGATGGTGCCCGTGCCGGCGATGAACGTCGAGCCGGCCAGCTCGCCGGTGGTGAGCTTGTCGACCACGGCCAGGCTGAACATCAGCCCGGCCGACGGGCCCCCGATGTTGGCCAGGTTGAACGTCACCTCGAACGGCGCCCACGGCGCATCGAGCACGGCAACGCCCA
>NZ_JBYCLC010000373.1:0-6558 GCF_057473685.1 Mycobacterium sp. TH-M116
AGATCGCCGTTCCGCTGTCCGTTCCGCTGGGCGGTGCCACTGACGAGCGCGTTGGTGCGGTCCTGCGTGACGCGTCGCCGACGGCCATTCTGACCACGTCTTCTGCGGCAGGCATCCTCACCGAGTACAGCAAGGCTCAGCCAGGTGAGCGCCGCGCGCCAGCGCTGGTCGAGGTTGACGTGCTGGACCTGGACGCCCAGGACGCAGCCGCCGCCGAGACCAGCAACTGGCCGGACATCGCGTATCTGCAATACACCTCCGGGTCGACCCGGACACCAGCGGGAGCCATGATGTCGCACAGAAACATCGTGGCCAATATCGAACAGGTGAAGTCCGCCTATTTCGACGACAACGGCGGTGTCGCCCCACCAGACATGACCGTGGTGTCCTGGTTGCCCTTTTTTCATGACATGGGTTTGATCCTGGGCATCGTCTTGCCGGTACTGGAGGGCGTTCCTGCTGTCCTCACCAGCCCGGTGGCATTCTTGCAGCGGCCGGCGCGGTGGATGCAATTGCTGGCGAGCAACAGTCGCGCATTCACGTCAGCGCCGAACGTGGCTTTCGAATTGGCCACGCGAAAAACCTCTGATGAGGACATGGCCGGGCTCGATCTCGGCGGCGTGTACAACATTCTCAATGGTGCCGAACGCGTACAACCGGCGACGCTGCGGCGCTTCGCCGAGCGATTCGCCCGCTTCAATCTCGACCCCCGGGTATTGCGGCCCTCGTACGGGCTCGCGGAAGCCACCGTGTACGTGACGACCAGCGAATCGCGGCGACCACCGGTAACCGCGTATTTCGAATCCGAGGAACTGACCGCCGGCCGCGCGAAACGGTGCGCGAGCGGAGACGGTACACCGCTGATCAGTTACCGCCTGCCGCAATCGCCGACGGTGCGCGTCGTCGACCCCCAGACCGCTACCGAGTGTCCGGCGGGAACGGTCGGTGAGATCTGGGTGCACGGCGACAACGTCGCATGCGGCTATTGGCAGAAACCGCACGAGACGGAACACACTTTTGGCGCGACCCTGGTCGCGCCGTCAGCCGGAACACCCGAGGGGCCATGGCTGCGAAGCGGAGATCTGGGCGTCGTCTCGGAAGGCGGCCTGTTCGTCATCGGACGTATCAAGGATCTGCTGATCGTCTACGGCCGCAATCACTCTCCCGACGACATCGAAGCAACGATCCAGGACATCACCCATAATCGCTGCGCGGCCATCGCGGTTCCCGGTGACGACGGCGTCGAGGGTTTGGTGGCCATCGTCGAACTGAAGACGCGCGACGAATCCGACGAGGCTGCGGCGCGCAGGTTGACCGCGGTCAGGCGTGAGATCACCGCGGCGATATCGAGATCGCACGGCCTGGGTGTGGCGGATCTCGTTCTGGCCCCACCCGGTTCGATTCCCCTGACCACGAGCGGCAAGGTCAGGAGGCGGGACTGCGAAAAGCTCTACCTGCGTGACGCGTTCACCCGCATGGACGGGGCGATCCGCGCGCCGCAGCGGCCCGTGGTCGATGACACCGACACGGGCGCCGGGCCTGACGCGGGATTGGCCCACCGACTCCGCACCCTGCGCGAGCGCCAACACGACCTGCTGGTGGCGGAGGTGTGCGCGCAGGCGGCAACGGTGTTGGGCCAGCCCAACCCTGACCACATCGACCCCGCACTCACATTCCAGGATCTGGGGTTCGACTCGATCAAGGCCACCGAGTTGCTCGACCGGCTCAAGACCGTCACCGAGCTGGAACTACCGCTAACCCTGGCGTTCGACTATCCCACCCCGGATGAGTTGGCCGGCCGTCTGGGCCAACTGCTGGGCGAGCCGGCGTCGGCCGCCGCAGCGGCGGACGCGCACGTGCGGGTGGACGAGCCGATCGCCGTGGTGGGAATGGCGTGCCGGTTTCCCGGCGGGGTGAATTCGGCTGCGGCGCTGTGGGATCTGGTGGCCGGCGGCACCGACGCGGTGGGGGATTTTCCGGTCGACCGCGGCTGGGATCTGGCGAACCTGTTCGACCCCGACCCCGACGCGGTCGGCAAGACCTACACGCGTGCCGGCGGTTTTGTGACCGACGTTGCTGGCTTCGACGCCGACTTCTTCGGGATCTCGGCGCGCGAGGCCCACAGCATGGATCCGCAGCAGCGGTTGCTGTTGGAGGTGTGCTGGGAAGCCTTGGAAACCGCCCGCATCGATCCGGCCACCCTGGTGGGCTCGCAGACCGGGGTGTTCGCCGGGGCGTGGTCACAAACCTACGGCGCGGGCGGGTCCGACGGTGCGGAGGGTTACGGCCTGACCGGTTCGTCCACCAGTGTGGTCTCCGGGCGGGTCGCCTACGCACTGGGTTTGCAGGGCCCGGCCGTCACCGTCGACACGGCGTGCTCGTCCTCGCTGGTGGCCGCGCATTGGGCGTGTCAATCGTTGCTCAACGGGGAGTCCAGCCTGGCCCTGGCCGGTGGCGTCACGGTGATGACGACACCGACGATCTTCACCGAGTTCTCGCGCCAACGCGGGCTGGCCGCCGATGGGCGGTGTAAAGCGTTCTCCGCCAAGGCCGATGGCACCGGATGGGGCGAAGGGGCCGCGGTGCTGGTGCTGGAACGGCTCAGCGACGCCCAGCGTAACAACCACCCGGTGCTGGCGCTCATCGCCGGCTCCGCGGTCAACCAGGACGGCGCCTCCAACGGTTTGACCGCCCCCAACGGGCCCGCTCAACAACGTGTCATCACCCAGGCCGTCGCCAACGCGGGAATCAGCCTCGACGACGTGGACGTGATCGAAGCCCATGGCACGGGTACCACCCTGGGTGACCCGATCGAGGCCGGCGCCCTGATCGCCACCTACGGCGCCGCGCGCGAACCGGAACATCCGCTGTGGCTGGGGTCGATCAAATCCAACATCGGCCACACCCAGGCCGCCGCCGGGGCCGCCGGACTCATCAAAATGGTCGAGGCCCTCAACCACGACAGCGTGCCCCCGACCCTGCACGTCGGCAGCCCCAGCCCGCACATCGACTGGTCGGCCGGCACCGTTCGGCTGCTGACCGAGCCGGTGGCGTGGCCGGCCACCGACCATCCGCGCACCGCGGCGGTGTCCTCGTTCGGGATCAGCGGCACCAACGCGCACGTGATCCTGCAACAAGCCCCCGCCCCGCCGGCCGAACCGGCTGACGCCGAGGCCGAGGCCGGGGACACCGGTGAGGAGTTCGGGCCGTTGATGTGGCCGGTTTCGGCACGCACCGCCGCGTCGTTGTGCGCGCAGGCCGACCGGCTGCACCGCCACCTTGGCGACCGTCCCGATCTGGATCTGACCGATGTGGCCTACAGCCTGGCCACCACGCGGACCCATCATCCGTACCGGGCGGTGATCACCGCACCGGCGGGCAGCGCCGATCCTCGTAAAGAGCTTTTGGACGCCCTGGACGCGCTGCGGGCCGACCAAGTCCATCCACAACTGATCGGCCACCATTACCTGGCCCACCTGCGCGGCAAAATCGTGTTCGTGCTGCCCGGCCAGGGCGGCCAATACCCGGGCATGGGGCGAGAGCTCTACGAACACCACCGCGTCTTCGCCGACACCGTCGACGACTGTGACAACGCGTTGCGCCCCTTCACCGGCTGGTCGGTGCGCGAGGTCCTGTGCCAAGCACCCGGCGCCCCGGAGTTGGAGCGCGTCGACGTGGTTCAGCCGGTGCTGTTCACGATGATGGTCTCGCTGGCCGAGGTGCTGAGGAGCTACGGCGTCGTGCCCGACGCCGTGATCGGCCACTCCCAGGGAGAGATCGCCGCGGCCTACATCGCCGGGGTGCTGTCCCTGCCCGAGGCCGCCAAGGTGGTGGCGCTGCGCAGTCAGGCGCTCAGCGCCCTGGGCGGCACCGGCGCCATGGCATCGGTGCTGCTCAGCGCCGATCGGCTGGAGCCACTCCTGCGGCCCTGGGGCGAGGCGTTGAGCATCGCCACGATCAACGGCCCCTCACACACCATCATCAGCGGCACCCCCGACGCGCTGGAGCAGTTCACCGCGACCTGCGAGCGGGACGGCATCCACATCCGGGCCATCGCGGTCGATTACGCCTCACACTCGGCTCACGTCGAACCGCTCCGGAAGCGCCTGCTGGCCGAGCTGGCCGACCTGACCCCAATGCCCGCCAGCATCCCGCTGTATTCCACAGTGGGAGAAGCACTTTCGGCCGAACCCCTCGACACCACCACCATGGACGCCGACTACTGGTATCGCAACCTGCGCGAGCCGGTCCGGTTTCACGGCCGGGTGGCCGAGCGACTGGCCGTCGGCGAGCACACGTTTGTGGAGCTGTCCCCGCACCCGGTGTTGGCCCCGGCGATCACCGACGCCCTGGCCCAGGCCACGGGACGGACCCAGTCCGCGGTGATCACCACGATGCACCGCGACCATCCCGATCACGACAACCTCGCCACCGCCTTGGCCCACCTGCACAACCACGGGCACAGCCCTTCGTGGTCGGCGCTGTACCCGCACGCTCGCACCATCGAGCTGCCCACTTACCCCTTCGACCACCGCCGCTACTGGCTGAACCCCGCTCCGTCGGGCGACGCGTCCGGGCTGGGCCAGGACCCGGCGCAGCATCCCCTGCTGGGTGCGGTTGTCGACCTTGCCGACCAGGATCAGGTCGTGTTGACCGGTCGGTTGTCCACGGCCACTCAGGGGTGGTTGCGTGGCCACCAGGTCCAGGACACCGTGCTGTACCCGGCGACCGGGTTCATCGATCTGGTGTTGCAAGCCGGCGAGTACACCGGGTGCCCGGTGATCGACGAACTCGTTCTGCATACCCCCCTGAGGCTGTGCGACGGTACGCCCACCGATCTGCAGATCGCCGTGCATCCGGCCGAGGACGCCGGGCGGCGCGCGTTCAGCGTCCACTCGCGCACCGGCGGCCAGTCCGGCGCCTGGACGTTGCACGCCAGCGGCGCGCTGAGCGCCGAGCAGCCCGCCGCCGTCCCGCTCATGCCGGCGCCGGCTGTCGAGGCCGTCGACCAGGATGACTTCTACGACCGGCTGGCCGGGCGCGGCTACGGCTACGGCGGCCCCTTCCGGTCGCTGCGGGGCATCGGCACCGACGCCGCCCACCCCGAAGCTGTCCATGCCGAGGCGGCCCTGCCCGCCGGCACCGATGTCGCCGGCTACGGCATTCACCCCGCTCTCCTGGATGCCGCGCTGCACGCGATGGCGTCCGTGCTGGACCTCACTGGTGAGACCGACTCGGCGTCGTTGCGGCTGCCCTACGCGTTCAGCGGGGTCACACTGCATGCCACCGCGGCCACCCAGCTGTACGTCGAGTTGACCCGCACGGCCGAGGACACGTGGCAGCTGCGCGCCGCCGATCCCACCGGCGCCCCGGTGATCACCATCGAAACGATCACCCTGCGCGAGCTGACCGACATCAGGAGCCAGCTGGCCGCTGTCGCCGACCTGCGGGACAGCGTGTTCCACCTGAGTTGGCCGCCCCTGCTCGACGACACCTCGCTGGCAGCGGCGACCACACCCGGGTGGGCGGTTGTCACCGGCTCACCGGATCGACTTCCCGCCAGCCTGTCGGGCGGCCCGATCCACACCGACCTGGCCGGGGTGGAACCGTGCCCGGAGTTGGTGGTCTGGTTCCTGCCCGACGCCCCCGAAGCCGAGGATGCGGCCGATCCGTTGCGGCAGGTGCACAGCCTGACCCGCGACGTCCTGGCCCAGTTGCAGAGTTGGCTGGCCCGGCCCGACACCGCCCACGCCCGCCTGCTGGTCGTCACCCGAAATGCGGTCAGCGTGAACGCTTTCGACGGTGCCCCCGATCTGGCCCAGGCCGCGGTCTCGGCGCTGATCCACACCACCCAAAACGAACACCCCGACCGTATCGTCGTGCTCGACATCGACAACACCACCGCCACCCACGACAACCTGCTCGCCATCGCCGCGACGCGACCGGCCGGCGAGCCGCAACTGGCCCTGCGCAACGGTGTCGCCCACATCCCCCGCCTGTCCCGCCCCGTGACACTGACCCCACCGGATGTTCCCGACTGGCAGTTGGCCAGCTCCGGCAGGGGCGACTTGAGCAACCTGACCCTGGCCCCCACGACGCCCGACACGCTGGGGCCGGGTCAGGTCCGCGTTCAGATCCGGGCAGCGGGGCTGAACTTCCATGATGTGGTCGTGGCGTTGGGCGCCATCGCCGACGAGAACATGGGCAGCGAAGCCGCCGGGATCGTCCTCGAGGTCGCGCCCGGGAGTTCGCTGCGTCCCGGGGATGCGGTGATGGGCTCGTTCACCGACAACGCGTTCGCGCCGACCGCGATCACCGACGAGCGCATGGTCGTGGCGGTCCCGGCCGGGTGGTCGTTCACCCAGGCCGCATCGGTGCCGGTGGCGTTTTTGACCGCCTACATCTGCCTTGTCGAGATCGCCGGGCTGTCGGCGGGGCAGCGGGTGCTCATCCATGCCGGGGCCGGCGGTGTCGGACAGGCCGCCATCCAGATCGCGCGCCACCTGGGTGCCGAGGTCTTCGCCACTGCCCACCCGAACAAGCATCACGTGCTCACCG
>NZ_JBYCLC010000374.1:0-4754 GCF_057473685.1 Mycobacterium sp. TH-M116
TGCTGACCAGCCTGGGCTTCGGGCACGTCTCCGGGCTGGTGGCGCTGGTGCACCCGCAGGCGTTCATCGCGTCGCTGGATCCCGGGCAGCGCGCCGATTACCGGCGTCGCGCGGACGCGCGCCTGCTGGCCGGTCAGCGCCGGCTGGTCTCGGCGATCGCCGGCGGCGAGCCGATGTATCAGCGGCCGCCGGACCGCCGCTTCGACCACGATGCGCCGGAGAAACGCCAGGAGGCGGCGATGCTGCTGAATCCCGCCGCCCGGCTCGGTGAGGACGGGCTGTACCAGGTGTCCGCGGGATGACCGGGCAGCATGGCCCGGCTTCTCCTTGGTCCGCTGCGCGGACCGCATCGTCGCCGGGCGGGCCCATCCGTTAGCCTGGCGACCCATGGGCATCGTCGGAGTGGGGATCGACCTGGTTTCCATTCCTGATTTCGCGGAGCAGGTCGACCAGCCCGGAACGATCTTCTCGGAGACCTTCACCCCCGGTGAGCGCCGGGACGCCTCGGACAAGAGTTCGTCGGCGGCGCGGCACCTGGCGGCCCGCTGGGCCGCGAAGGAGGCGGTGATCAAGGCCTGGTCAGGGTCGCGGTTTGCGCAGCGGCCGGTGTTGCCCGAGGCCATCCACCGCGATATCGAGGTGGTCACCGACATGTGGGGGCGGCCGCGGGTCCGGTTGAGCGGCGACATCGCCAAGCACTTGGCCGACGTGACGATCCACGTGTCGCTGACCCACGAGGGCGACACCGCGGCCGCGGTCGCGATCCTGGAGGTGCCGTAGCCCCGGCGAGCAGACGCAAAAGCGCCGCGACACGCCGGGAACGAGGGGCGTTTGCGTCTGCTCGCGGACAAGCTCCCGGGCAAGCTCCCGGACAAGGTCGCGGAATAACTCGCGGAAAACGGCGAGACGTGGAAGAAAGGGGAGACCATGGGTGATCTGGTTCAGCGCGTGCACGACGTGTTGCCGTCGGTGCGGCGCTACCTGGAGGACCTGGTGCGCATCGAATCGGTGTGGGCCGACCCCGACCGCCGGCCCGAGGTGCACCGCAGCGCCCAAGCAGTCGCAGATCTGTTGTCGCAGGCCGGTTTCGGCGACGTGCGCATCGTCAGCGAGGGCGGCGCGCCGGCGGTGATCGCCCGGCATCCGGCGCCGGCGGGCGCCCCCACCGTGCTGCTCTACGCCCACCACGACGTGCAGCCCGAGGGCGATCGCAGCCAGTGGATCTCGCCGCCGTTCGAGCCGACCGAGCGCGACGGCCGGCTCTACGGGCGCGGCAGCGCCGACGACAAGGCCGGGATTGCAACACATCTGGCGGCGTTCAGGGCCCACGGCGGGCAGCCGCCGGTGGGGGTGACGGTCTTCGTCGAGGGCGAAGAGGAATCCGGGTCGCCGTCACTGGGCGCGATGCTGGCCGCCCACCGCGAGACGCTGGCCGCCGACGTGATCGTCATCGCCGATTCGGACAACTGGAGCACCGACGTCCCGTCGCTGACGGTGTCGCTGCGCGGCCTGGCCGACTGCGTGGTCGAGGTGGCCACGCTCGACCACGGTCTGCACTCGGGGCTGTGGGGCGGAGTGATACCCGACGCGCTCAGCGTGCTGGTGCGGCTGTTGGCCAGCCTGCACGACGACGACGGCAACGTGGCCGTGGCCGGATTGCACGAGACCGACCCCAAAACTGGCGGAGCAGGCCGGAACTATCCCGAATATCCGGCCGGGCGCGTCCGCGCCGACTCCGGCCTGCTCGACGGCGTGTCCGAGATCGGCACGGGCTCGGTGCCGCAGCGGATGTGGGCCAAACCGGCGATCACGGTGATCGGCATAGACACCACGCCGGTGGCCGCCGCCTCCAACACGCTGATCCCGCGGGCCCGGGCCAAGATCAGCATGCGTGTCGCCCCCGGCGGCGATGCCGCGGCACACCTCGACGCGTTGACCGCGCACCTGAAACGGCACGCGCCGTGGGGTGCGCACGTCCGCGTCACGCCCGGCGATGTGGGTCAGCCCTACGCGATCGACGCCACCGGCCCGGTCTATGACGCCGCGCGGTCGGCGTTCCGGCGGGCCTGGGGCGCCGAACCGATCGACATGGGCATGGGCGGCTCGATTCCCTTCATCGCCGAGTTCGCCGCGGCGTTCCCGAAGGCCAAGATTCTGGTGACCGGTGTCGAGGATCCCGGCACCCAGGCCCACAGCATCAACGAGAGCCTGCATCTGGGTGTTCTGGAACGCGCGGCGATCGCCGAGGCGCTGCTGCTGGCGAACCTGGCCTGATCAGACCGACAGGTCGCGGCGCAGCTTGGCGACGTGTCCGGTGGCCTTGACGTTGTACTGGGCGACGGCGATCTTCCCCTTTTCGTCGACGACGAAGGTGGACCGGATCACGCCCTGGACGGTCTTGCCATACATCTGCTTCTCGCCGTAGGCGCCCCAAGCCGTCAGCACCGTGCGGTCGGGATCGGACAGCAGCGGGAAAGTCAGTTTCTCGGCGTCCCGGAACTTCGCCAGCTTCTCCGGCTTGTCGGGGGAGATCCCGACGACGTCGAGGCCGGCCTCGTTGAGCTCGCGCAGGCTGTCACGGAAATCGCAGGCTTGTTTGGTGCATCCCGGTGTGGAGGCGGCCGGATAGAAGTACACGACGACGCGGCGTCCCTGGTAGTCGGCCAGCGACACCGTGTTGCCGTCGGCGTCGGGCAGTCTGAAGGCGGGCGCTTTGTCACCCGGCGCCAGTCGCGTGGTCTCGGTCAAGGTTCGTCCCCTTCTCTTCACCGCCGCGTCGGCATCGGCGCCAGCTGTTCTAGGGTAGTGCCGGCGGGTGCATCACCCGGAGAGTGGGCGACTTGGAGGACAAAGACGTGGCCGATCGCGATCCCGAGATCATCAAGCAGGAGATCGACCGCGCCCGCGACCAGCTCGCGGTCACCGTCGATACGCTCGCCGTGCGCGCCAACCCCCGTCGCCTCGCCGACGAGATCAAGGGCCGAGCGGTCGAATTCGTCAAGAAGCCGGTGGTGATGGCGTCTTTGGCCGGTGTGGGGGTTCTGGTCATCGTGGTGGCGGTGGGCCGGATCCGCAATCGGTGACCTGGCGTCGGATCCTGGCGTCGGACCCTGGCGTCGCAACTAGGCCTCGTTGCCTTCGGGTTGGCCGGCGCACGATGCATCGCGAAGTTGCCGCCGCGAATCCGCGAGTTCGCTGACTTCTTCCTGAGCCTGATGGTCCGTGCCGTTCGGCGGGACTCTGGGACGATCGGATGCTGGCCCGCGGGTTCGATCGCGCCGCTCCATGCGGGCGTGTACGAGCATGATTGCGGCTGCCAGCCCTACCAGCGCGGCCACAGTGAAGCCTGACGCAGGGTTGATCTCCTTGCCGACGGTGACCGCCGCGATGGTCAGGGCGAGGAAGCCAAAGGCCCTTCGCAGCAAGCTGGGGTCGACTCTCGCGTGCAGGTGGGCACCAATCTGTCCACCGATCACCGTGACCACGGTGAACGCGGTGGCCAGCTTGGCGTCGATGTGGACGTGTGCCAGATAACCGCCGAGGCCGGCGAACGAGTTCAGGGTGACGACGAGCAACGAAGTACCGACGGCGTAGGTGATGGAAACCCCGCCGACCAGAGTGAGGAAAGGTACGACGAATACGCCGCCGCCCGCCCCGACCAGGCCGGACACCAATCCGATGGCCAGCCCGCCGAGGATGAGTATGACCATCGGTAGCGGCCGGTGGCCCTCGCCGTCGACGATTCTCTTGCGCGGGCGCAGCATCGCGGCACCGGTGACGATCACCATCCCGGCGAATCCGATCAACAGGATCTCGCCGCTGAAAAAGTGGGCCAGCAAGCCGCCGATGTAGGCGCCGACGAATCCGGCTCCACCGAGCAGCGCCCCGGTTCGCCATTGGATGCGGCCGGCCCGCAGGAACGGGATGATGGTGACGGCGCTCGTCACCGCCACGACAAGGTGCGCCGTGGCGATGGCTTGCTTGGGGTCCATCCCGGCGACATAGGCCAGCAGCGGGACTGACATGACGGTTCCGCCGCTGCCGAGTATGCCGACCACGACGCCGACGACAAGGGCGAGGACCAGGGTCAGCTCGAACATGCTCAGCTCTCTCACTTTCACGTGTCAATTCGAAGGGCTCAGGGCTGGGGCTCGCGGCACGATGCCGGCCCGGTTCATCAGGTTGTGGTGGCAGCAAGGCCTTCGTTGTTTCGCGCACCCGCACCCTGCGCCGCGGCTCCGGGTCGCAACGATGCGCCAACTGACCGCCAAAGCCCACATCGGAGAGCAGAACTCATCGGGATCGGCGGGCGTTTTGTGGCCGGCGGACGCCCACGACGGTTGCTGATATGCCGCCGCGAAGGGAAGTGCGGTCGACCGTCGGAAGCCAAGACCCGCGACATTTCCCTCCGGCATTTGAGGGCCATTCGAGTTCCTCCGCGTCACGTCCGGCTCCACCAATGGGGAACCGGACACCGGTCTGTTCCCAGGAACCATTGGCCGTCTGTACAAGACGCGCAGTTATGGCGGGTCCCACCGCCACCGTGTGTCCGGCGTGTGGAGGGCGAGCATTCCGACGCCGCGACACTACGAGGATGGACTCAATCAACCTCACTCGCGGTGATCCGGCAACTCGAAACGCCGAAGCACAGGTGATTGCCAGCCGACTTTGACACTGCGAACAGCCGGTTCGGGATCCGTCATGGATCCCACGCCGATTCGACGCGCGCTCTCGCATCCTGCGTCCGGCGGGCC
>NZ_JBYCLC010000375.1:0-4163 GCF_057473685.1 Mycobacterium sp. TH-M116
TCGGTGATACTGGCCAACGGCGCAGTCGAGGCGATCGGGAACTCCAACTGTCGGTGCGCATAGCCGACCAGGCCAGCGGCGTACTGGAATCTCGGCACATAGACGTTGCAGAACATGCGGTCGATGCACTCGCCCTCAAAGACCACATGCTGGGCCAAGGCATCGGCGACAGATCGCGCGAGCTGCGCCTTTGCGGAGCCCCCTGTCAGGATTGAACTGTATCTACGGAGCAGTTCAGGGGCGCGAACTACGGTTTAGCTGCTAAAAGCCATCACTGTAGTTCACCAGAGTTATCTGTAACTGTGGGCAATTTGTGGGCACGGTGTGGGCAGCTGGTCGATGAGGTTCGAGTAATTCAGACCTCCATCAAATCGAACCAGGTGTTGCGCGTCACTGATCTTGCACATGGTGGCGCCACTGTCGTTGAGGCTGGTTCGGGTGTGATTTGACCCTGCCTGGTGGTGTCGGGCGGGGTTGTCGATGGTCGCGGTGTCGCGGTGGTGGTCACGGTGTCGCGGGCTGGAGGTCGTGGTTGGTTTCGGTGACCGCGGTTCGGGCGCTGGCCTCGTCGATGAGGTTCTTGTCGGCGGTGCAGGCGGCGATGAGGGCGGCGATGGCGAGCCGGTTGATGCCGCGGGGTTTGCCGCGGCTGGATTGGTGGATGAGCGCGATGGCGTCGTCGGTGAACAGCGGATCAGATCGGCCCGCCAGTTGGAGGTGGTGGCGTAGGTAGCCGGCGGTCTCCTCGCCGGTCATGCCGGTCATGGTGCGGCGCACGGTGATGCGTTGTTCGAGTGCGGCCAGGGTACCCAGCGCCATTTTGGCGGCGAGGGTGGGCTGGCCTAGAAGGATGGTGGCGAAGGGGGATTCGGTATCGAGGCGGTGATTGGTGAGCAGCCGCAGTGCTTCGAGGGCATCGTGGCAAAGCAAGTGGGCTTCATCGATACACACGATGGGGACACGGCCCCGCTCAGCATGTTCGGCGGCGAGCGCGTCGCGGGCTTGCGGGACCAGGGAGGCGTTGTGGAAGCTGGGCCGCCCGCCGAGGGCGGACACGATGTGGTGGTAGATGCCGCGGGCGCCGACGGTGGGGTCGGGAATGTAGATCAGGTGGTGGCGGGCCGGTTCGGCGCGGTCGATCGCCGCGCGGGCGGCCACTGTCTTGCCTACGCCGACTTCGCCGGTGATCACTGTGATGCCGCGGGTGGCGATGCCGTAGCCGATGCGGGCGGCGGCCTGGGCATGATCACCGCTGCGAAACAGCATGCCCGGTGCCAGGGCCCGGCCAAAGGGCATGGTGGTGAAGCCGAAATACGACTGAATTTTATCGAGCATGGTGGTGGTCCGTTCCCCGGGGCTGGCCCGGTGGTTGAGGTGAATGATGATGCGGGTCAGGTGTTTTCCGGGTCAGCCTGGTTGTGGCGGGTTGGTTCGACATCGCCGCCGGCCAGGGCGAGGTAGTTGATCGCCTGGCCCACGTCGGCTTGGTGTGCCTGCTCGAGTAGGTGCAGGTAGTCGATGCCGGTGGCTTCGACGGGGGCGACGGCGCCGGGTTTGACCGCGGGGTGGGTGTGGCGGCCGATGGTGTGCGGTACGGCCCGGCCCATCGTCTTGCCCTGGTATTCGACGTCGATGGTGGTCAGGTCGAACGGGGTGAACAGCAAGTCCACGACGCGCCCGACTAAGGCGGCGTCGACCTGGTATCGGTTGCCGTGTAGCGAAACCGTGGCGGTGGCGGTGACTCTGCGCTGCTCACGCCATAAAAATGCCCGCCGCAGCAGTGCGGTATCCGGTCGCGGCGCCGGGGTGCGGCCCTCGGCGTGGTAGCGCGCTGTGGGGGTGGCGCCGGTCTCGGAATGCGCCACCCGGTGATACTGCTGGTGCAACCATGCGGTGAACAGCCGGTTCAGCTCATCGAGTGAATCGACGCCGCCGGCGGCTTGGATCTCGACCAGGAATTGGTCGCGCACGGTGCGGTTCCATCTCTCGATTTTCCCGCGGCCCTGCGGTCTGCCCGGCCTGCTGTGCACCAGCCGGATGTCGAGCACCGCCACCGACCAAGCCAGTTGATTCGAGGAATACGCAGAGCCGTTGTCGCAGTATAGGTTTCGTGGGCAGCCGTGGGTTTTGACCGCGTCGTGCAGCGCGGCCTGCATACCCAGGGTGTCCTCGCCGTAGCCCCACCGGTGGCCGGGCACATAGCGGGAGTGGTCGTCGAGCAGGGCGAACAGCACCGCCCGTTTCCCGTCGATGGTCGGGCCGTGCAGGCCGTCGCTGATCCACAACTCATCAGGTTCGCCTGCCTCGAACCGGCCGAACGCCGCCGGCGGGGTGCCGTCCGGGCGAGTATTGAGCTCCAGGCGGGCGAAGTGGCGTTGCAGGGTCCGCGCCGACGGCGCCCAGCCCTGCTCGGCCTCAACGATCCGGGCGATATGGGCCGCAGTGCGTGCGGGGTGCTCGGCCTTGAGCCGCGCCGCCAACTCCAGCACCTCGGCGTCGGTGCGCGGGGTGATCTGGCGCTGCGCGGGGAGCAGCGCGTCGAACCCGCCGGCCCGCCACGCCCGAATCCAGCGGTCCAGGCTGGCCCGCGACACCTCCGTCGGCTGCCCGAACGGCCCGATATGGACCTGGGCGGCCATATCCCGTACCAGCCGGCCTCGTTCAGTCGCAGACAGGTTCGGATCGGCCAATGGTCGGATCAGCGAGTAGCGATACAGCGCGACATCACGCGCCCGATCAGTGCGTGACTTTTTCGGCTCTGGCTTGGCCATCGGTGGGGTACCTCAACGCTTTCATGGTCGACAGCAGTGACGCCGTCGACCCTGACGCGCCGCGGCCGGCAGTCACAGACGCGGACATATGTTGATTCCCGTCGCCGCCACCGCCGGCGGCCGCATCCCGAGCAGCCAGCCTCCCGAGCACGCCGCCACCAACTCCGCCGCCGACACCTCGAACACCACCGCACCGGCCATCCGGCGCACCGCCGCGCACGCCGCACCGATCTGGGAGACCGCATCGGCCAGCGGGCTTGCCGCCGGTGTCAGGCGAACCATGTCCGCGCCGGTGTTGGCCAGGTGTTCCAGCCGAGCGAACCCCACCCGGATCGGCTCGGCATGCTCAGCGAACCGCGACAGCCAGCCCCGCACTGTCGAGGCCGGACGACCCGCCGCCGCACAGATTCGCCGCCACCCCCAGCCCGACGCCCGGGCCAACAGCGCCGCCCAGATCACTGTCACCGGATCGACCCGTCGTCCCAGGCAGAGCCGGGGCAACAGCACGTGCGAGCGGCCACATCCTGCCGGGCTCGAACAGATCGCTCGCCGTGGTCGAATCCGGGCCACCACCGTCGCGGCCCGGCGCACAAACCGCGGCGCGGCATGCCCCCACGGCGCCAACCGCAGCTCACAATCCGGGCACTTCAGCTCACCGGTACGCAACTGGTTCTCAACCACAACGGGATCTGCTCCTACACTGAGCACCGCGCCTCCGGGCGTGTTCGGACGGCCCTTCCCGCAGTCCCGTCAAAGCACGTGGGGAGGGCCGTCGGCTTTCAAGATCACCCGAACCGTAAACCGGTCGTCCTCGCGGTGACGCCACCACTCGCACTCGGCCCACCCGATAACCGTCAGGTCGGACCGTCCTCAACTCACGTGACGTGCCACGACCCCGTCGTGCTCACCCACAGCGTCGCTCAACAGGCGGCAGGCCGGAGGGTGACGACTTCGCGAAAGGTTTCTATATCGAACCGACGATATTCGCCGACGTCGACATGTCGATGCGGATCGCACGTGAGGAGATCTTTGGTCCGGTGCTGTCGGTTTTCCGTTGGACCGACCTGAACACCGTCGTCGAGCAGGCCAACGAACTCCCGTTCGGGCTGACCGGGGCGGTGTGGAGCAACGACATCACGACCGCGATATCGGTGGCCGATCGGCTGGATACCGGCTACGTCTGGATCAACGGGTCAGGCAGCCATTTCCTGGGAGCACCGTTCGGCGGGCACAAGAACAGCGGAGTCGGCACCGAGGAAGGTATTGACGAGTTGGAGAGCTACCTGCAGTCGAAGACGGTCAACATCCCGCTGCATTGACGCCATCCGAAATCGGAAGGTGCTGTGGCACAGCCTCTATGGCGCCTATCAGCACTCAACCCGATAGCTTTAT
>NZ_JBYCLC010000376.1:0-35246 GCF_057473685.1 Mycobacterium sp. TH-M116
AGGTTCTGATCATTGCTCCTGCAGCACTCGACGGACCCATGTACCGATCGGGGCATTAAGGCAGCGACCGGACCCGGGCTCGCCCGACACCAGACGACGCCAGTGCTGCGCCGGATGTGGCTGGCAGCTGAGGACCGGCCAGCTCGACTGTGAGTCCTGGTCGAAAAGGACGTCGTCAGCCTGAATTGCTTCGATGAGCACCCACTGAGTGCTGATCTGGTTTCTCATGCCCGTGAACGGTAGTTCGACGCCGAATACTCTGCTGCACAGCTTTTTGGCGGCCTCGCGCGCTCCTGAGTGGGGCACGGGATTTTCAGACCCAACCGGGCCGCTTGCGGGCCGGGCGGGAGCCGTCTCGTGTCTTTTGCGCCAGACCGGGGGAGCCAGGCCCCGCTCGAAGGCTAGCCGCGGCGCGACGGGTGGCGAGCGTCTGCGATCTGCTGCAGCTCGTCGAGGGACAGCAGGTAGTCCTCTCGGTGGAATCCGCGGTCGCGGCTGGCCTTGATGCGGCGGTGTTCGGCAACCATGCGCATGTAGGTGTCGAGCATGAGGGAGTGAGAGTTCCCCTCGTCGTTGCTCTTCCACTGTTCGTGCAGTTCAGCCCACCGGCCGTCGCTCATGAGGAACTCGACGTAGCGGGCCATGTGGTTTTCGAGGCCGTCGTTGCCGTCGAAGCCCCGGAATTCCAGCTCGTACTTGAGGTCCTCGTCGACTGCGGTCCCGTCCTTCTCCAGCCGCCGGATGCTGAAGGTGATGATGCGGAACATGTCGAGGATGTCCAGGACACGGCCACAATCACGCTTGGACAGCTCGGGGCTGAACCCGGCGACTTCACGCCAGTACTCCCCGGTGTAGCCCGCCTCGATCACCCGCGCACGCCCCAGCTGATAACCGAGGTCTCCGTCCACGTCGTCGTTGTCCTCGGGCAGCACGCGCGCGAGGATGCGGTGAAGCAGGGAAAGCACCTGCCGGTCAGCAATCCGCATCGTCTCCGGCGCCGGCAGGTCACCGTGGTCCTCCTTGGACTCATAGCCAGGGACGAGCGCGGCCATGAGTAGATCGCGGACGTACTCGCTGACGGTGACACCCTCGGCGTCAGCCATGTCCTTGAGTTCAGCGCGGACCTGATCGTCGACTCGGATATTCAAGACAGCCATATCGCCCTCCTTAACGTAATTTTGTATGACAAACAATAAACAGTGTCACACAACACTACGTGTGTGACAAGGGTGTTCAGGGGGACACGGTGTCGCCAGGAGCTGTTCTCGTTTCTAGAGAAACGAGACAGCAGTACGCGGCCCACCTTGCGGTCGAATAGCGCCAGGTCGCACCGTCTCATTTCTTGTCTCATACCGCGTGTCTCAGATCTTCAATGTCGGAGGTCGATGAGACGGTGGTGGCGTGACAACGATCCTTGGGTATGCGCGGGTGAGCACCGCGGGCCAAGACCTCGATGGACAGCTGGTCGCACTTGCTGCCCAGGGCATCGAATCCGGCCAGATCTTCACCGACAAGCTCTCGGGTGCGGTGAATACCGACCGGCCAGGCCTGTCGGCCCTGCTGCACTACGCCCGCGAGGGCGACACCGTGGTCGTCACCGCCATCGATCGTCTCGGGCGTTCCGTCGCCGAAGTTACTCGCACAATCGCGGAACTCGGCGAACGTCGAATCCTGTTGCGCGCCTTACGTGAAGGCATAGATACCGGCACACCGACAGGCCGCGCGGTGGCCGCCATCATGGCCACCCTGGCCGAGCTGGAGCTCGAGCTCGGCCGCGAGCGCCGTGCCGCTTCTCGTGACTCCAGGCGGGCGCGCCGCCTGCCGGCCACTAAGCCCGCCAAACTGACCCTTGAAAGGCAGCAACAGCTCCGTCGTCTCGCTGAGACCGGAGAACCCGTTCATGAACTCGCTAAAGCGTTCGGCATCAGCCGAGCCACGGCATACCGGTACCTCGCTGCACCCGTGGACAGTCAAGTCCTGGAGTCGAGGCAGCCGTCATGAATCTGACCGAGCTGGGCGCGGCCCTTGGCCCCTTTTTCGATATCTCAGGCAGCCCCTCACACCAGCAGCTCCGCGATGCATTCGCCCGCCACGGCCTCGGTCATCTCGACCCCGCGCCAGAGGGAAGGACATCGAACGGGTCCCACCTGGGCAAGATGAAGCGAATCCGACATGTCTTCGCCTCACCAGCAGCGCACAACGCGACTGCGGGGCTGCCCTTGGCCCGAGAACTTGTGGCGCTGTGTCGGGCCCACGGGGGCTTCAACCCTGACAGCGAGAGTTACGCCGGCAGTGCGAGAGTGACCCAGCTCGTCCAACGCCTTCGCTCCGCTCGGCTTCACACTCGAACCCGACGGGTCCACACGGCCGACCGTCATCGACAACCTCAGCGGCACAGAACTCACAGTGACGCTGCGCAGCTACGTCGACAGAATCAACTCCAGCCCCGACGACGCACCTCTACAGGTCGGCACTGGCAAGGAACTCGACGAAGCCGCCGCCCGGCACGTTCTGACAGAACTTCTGGGTGACTACCCGGTGTCGGGCAACTTCCCGGTCACGTTGACCAGTGCTTTTACCGCTATCGGCATGGCCACCCCCACGGAGCTGCCGAAGCTCGATCCCGACCCGCACCGCGCAGTGCATCAATGTCTGTTCCTGCTGGCCACCGCGGTCAATCGACTCCGAAACGACGCCGGCACCGGCCACGGGAACTCGACGGCGGCTGAGGCTCTAGCGGCCAGGACCCACTCCTGACGGCAACCCACGATCACATGTAGGCAAAGCCCCAGCCTCCCTATACTGTCTAGATGCACCCCACCAAAAGCGGGGTGGTCCAACAAATTCAGTCCGGTTCACGGGGGCGGGGTCTCTGTTCTTTTGCATTAACTGGTGAAATTGTTGCCTTTGCGATTGAGTGGAGCCCCATGGAGGACGATCCGCAGCCGAGCTTGGGGGCGGCCCCCACGCCGCCGGCGGAAAGGCGGCGGGATATCTCGGCGATGGCGGGTGCAGCGGACCATTCCGGCGAGCCGCACGGTGGCGGCGTTGCGGGCAGGTTGAACTGGTTGCGGGCGGCAGTTCTTGGCGCGGACGATGGGATCGTGTCGGTCGCCGGCATCGTGGTCGGCGTCGCGGGTGCCACCACTTCCCGCGGCCCCATTTTCACTGCCGGATTGGCTGGGTTGGTCGCGGGAGCGGTATCGATGGCGCTCGGAGAGTACGTGTCGGTCGCTAGCCAACGTGATAGCGAAGCCGCCCTAGTAGACAAGGAACGCCGGGAGCTACGCGAGCTGCCCGACGACGAGCATGCCGAGCTAACTGCGATTTATGAGGCCAAAGGACTCTCACCGCAGACCGCCGCGCAAGTCGCCGCCGAGTTGAAGAACCACGACGTGCTGGCCGCACATCTCGACGCCGAACTGAATATCGACCCCGATGACCTCGCCAACCCGGTTCACGCAGCGGGCGCATCGGCGGCAGCTTTCACTGTCGGTGCGTTAGGGTGGTGTGGGCCGTGGCGGCCCTTTGGGTGTGGTCGGCGGTGATGTTCGGCACCGACCGACTCAAGGCATAGCAAGGAGGGTCATGACGAACTACGAAACGTTGACGACCGATGTCCTGGTCGTCGGTGGCGGACCTGCGGGCACATGGGCGGCGATAAAAGCGGCGCAGGCCGGCGTCGACGTCGTGTTGGTGGACAAGGGCTATACCGGGGCCAGCGGCGCAACCGCGTCGGTCGGTACCGGCGTGTGGTACGTCGACGACGTGCCCGAATTACGCGAGGCTGCGATGGCCAGCCGCGAAGCCCTTGGCGGTCATCTGGCTGACCGAGGTTGGATGGCAAGGGTTCTGGACGAAACCCACGCCCGGATGGACGAGCTCGCCGATGTGCAGCGTTATCCGTTCCCGGTGGACTCCACCGGTCGTTCCATCCGTGATGATCTGCAGGGGCCCGAGTACATGCGACGGCAGCGCACCCGGGTGCATCGCCTCGGCGTGCGCATCCTCGATCACACGCCGGCGCTCGAGCTCGTCGTCGACGACGATGGTGTGGTGTCCGGTGCCGTCGCCGTGCACCGTGAGTCGGGCAGAACCGTCCGCGTCGAGGCCGCCGCGGTGGTTCTCGCTACCGGTGGCTGTGCTTTCCAGTCCAAGACCATGGGCTGCGATGTCGACACCGGCGACGGTGCTTTGATGGCGGTTGAGGCGGGCGCGGTGCTATCGGGAATGGAGTTCTCCAATGCGTACGCGATCGCGGTCAAGGGCACTTCGCTGAGCAAGACCGCGTACTACTCGTGGGCGAGCTTCTACCGCACCGACAAGACCGTGCTGGAGGGTGCGGGCAGCACCAAGGGACGGTCCGTGATCGCCAAAACCCTACTGTCTGAACCGGTGTACGCCAGGATCGACCGCGCCACCGAGGACGAGCAGATCGCCATGCGAAAAGGCCAGCCGAACTTCTTCATCGTCTTCGACCGGATGGGCATCAATCCCTTCACCGACTATTTCGAAATCACTCTGCTCGCCGAAGGCACCGTGCGTGGCACCGGCGGCGTGCGCGTCGCCGACTACGACTGCTCCACAGATGTCCCCGGCCTGTTCGTGGCGGGTGACACTGCGACGCGTGAGCTCATCTGCGGTGGATTCACCGGTGGCGGAAGCCATAACGCGGCATGGGCGGCATCCTCGGGCAGCTGGGCCGGACAGGGCGCAGCGGCGTTCGCCGCCCGTCGCGGACGACCGGGCACACCGCTGCGCCCCACCGGGCAGGCAGGCCTACGGCCCGCCGGGCGAACCAACCTCGATCACCGGGCGGTGGTGGCCGAGGTGCAACGCCAAGTCCTGCCATACGATCTGAACTATCTGCGTCACGCGGACCGCATGGCACCGGCACTGGAATCGCTTCACCTCACCTGGTCGGCAATTCGGGACGGGCTGGTGGGCGTCGGCGAAGGCGCCTTCCGGGCACGCGAAGCGGCGGCGATGGCGGCACACGCGCGATGGATGTACCACACCGCACTGAGGCGCACCGAAACCCGGGGCATGCACAGACGGCTGGATCATCCCGTCGAAGATGCAGCCCAACACCATCGGCTCATCACCGGCGGACTCGACGAGATCTGGACCCGCCCCGAACCGTTGGCATCTGCCGGGGGGTGGGCAGCGTGATCGAGATCGTCGACGAGGGGCGGTGCATCGCCTGCGATCGCTGCATCGACGTGTGCCCGACACGGGTGTTCGACCGTGGCGCCGACGGAGTCCCGGTGATCGCCAGACACGACAGTTGCCAGACGTGCTTTCAGTGCGAGGCGTATTGCCCGACCGACGCGCTGTTTGTCGCCCCGCTGGCGGTGCCGGTGGCCGCCGGCTCCCGGTTCCACGACGCCGACGCGCTGGCCGCGGCGGGCCTGCTCGGCGGATACCGCCGCGAACTGGGTTGGGGAAAGGGGCGGGCACTCGGCGCGCGCACAGCGGTCGGACCGCCGTTTCCGGGGTGACCCCTACCCACGGCCGGCTCGAATCACGGATCGTGAGCAGCTAGTTCCTATTGGCGATCAACACTTCCAGCGTAAAAGTCTCGGTGAAGTGACCGGTGGGATCGATGGCGAGCAGGGTGCCGGTGACCGTGTCCTCGAACGCGGCCTGTCGGTCACCGAGCAGTCGGCGAAGCGGCAGGGAGGTCGAGTAGAGGTAGCCGATGATGTGTCCAATGGTCCACGTCCGTGTGCATTCATAGACCTGTCGATTCATCTGCCGGAACGCTGAATTGGCCAATATCTGCTCATGTGTCTGGCCGGTGTGGGCCGCCGGAGTCAGGCCGTCCTGGTAGTTCGGCGGCAGGAAGCGCCGCTGGATGGCTCCGATGGCCCGCTGCCACGGTGTGCTGGGCAGCAACAAGTTGCTGTCGTTGGCGATGACCAGGCTGCCGTCGTGGTCGACCATCTCGGCGAGTGCCCTCAGGAGTTGTTCGCGGTCCATCCAATGAAACGAGCGACCCATGGTGACCAGCTTGAAGTGACCGAGGTCGCCCGGGAGATCAGCCGAATGGCCCTGTATCCAGATCACGTTGGTGACCCCGGCTTGCCGTGCTTGCCGGGCGGCCTCTGCGATCATGTCCGGTTCGGGGTCCAGGCCGACGGCTTCAGCGACGTGGGCTGCCAGCGGAAGCGTCAGTTGACCGGTGCCGCAGCCCAAATCGAGCAGGCGACCCGTGCCGTCGAGGCGCAGACGTCGGATGACGTCGCCGAGGAAGGCCTGCGGATAGCCTGGCCGGTATCGCGCATAGTGCCGCGCTGTCCCCGCGAAGAGACCGCGCCCCGCGCTGTCGAGCGGATCGGTCGCATTCATCTTCCTCCCTTCTCGATCACCCGTCTGGTAGTCCCGTCGGCGGCCTGATCCACGACACGTAGCAGCCCACTGACCCAACCGTACTGGCACCGGTGCGCTTGTCGACTCGTCGAATACTGGTCGGCGCAGGCGCTACGATAGTCACCGGCGACTGGCGCAGCTGGTGACCCACCTGAACCCCGCTGCTACACAAAATGTTTCGTACAACGGTTCTCGGCTGTGGTTGACAGTACTCGTCCTCGCCGCACGAGCGGGCAGCACGTCATTATCGACGTCCGCTCGGGGACTCTGCGAGCCTGGTTTAGGATCGGACGAGTGTTGTCAGCATCCGATCCGATCACCTGGCAGCCGCGGCGCATCGCCATCGCTGGAGTAGCGGGATCGGGCAAAACAACGTTGGCGAGCCGTGTCTCCGATCGCCTGGGGCTCCCCTACATCGAGATTGACAGCCTTTTTCACGGCCGCGATTGGCAGCCGCGAGACGATTTCGTCAACGACGTGCACAGGATCATTTCTGCCGATTCGTGGGTCATTGAGTGGCAGTATGCGGCGGTCCGCGACCAGATTGTCGAGCGTGCTGACACGATGCTGTGGCTCGACCTTCCAACACCACTCACCCTCTATCAGTTGACGCGCCGCACGATGCGCAGGCGGATCCGTCGGGTGGAGCTGTGGAATGGCAATTACGAAGGGCCCCTGCACAAATTCTTCAGCGACCCCGACCACATCGTGCGCTGGGGAATCCGAACCCGCAACAAATGCCGTGACCGGGTACCAGGTGTCGACGCACTCCACCCGCATCTACACGTCGTGCGCCTCTCCTCCCGGCGCGACAGCGAACGCTGGGTCAACCGCGCCGCTACCCGCCCGTCGCGGTAGTCCTTCTCCGAGCTGAACCACGGCTCCCCTTGGCTGTTTCCCGGGGAGTCTCCTGACAGCCGAACACCGCCCCTAAAGTCGCACTTTCGGGCAGAATCCGGCACCTCGCTGCGCATACCCTGGACAGGTGGACCGGAGCCTCGACACCACAACTCCTGTCATCGCGCCCGCCGGCCGGCAAACCACCAAGCCTCCGGCGACTGGATCGCTGCTCGGTTTACAACAGAGCGCAGGCAACCGCGCCGTGTCCGCGCTCTTGACCGGTAGCGAAATCTGCTCAGAGCCAAACGGTCTGCCGACGTCGGCACCGACGCTTGCCGGGAGCATCGCCATGCAACGGCAGAACAAGCCCGAGCCGAACTCCACACCGGCGGACGCTCCCACGACGTCGAAGTCCGGCGACGCACTACGCGCACTCGGCATTAGCATGGCCGAGGGTGACCTGAAGAAGCTCGACGAGCTTTATCCACAGGGCGATTTCGTCCTCAATCCGGTCAAAGTCGTAATGCACGGCCGATATGGGTCCGGTGCTGGGGCGGCGCGCCTCGAAATGCGGCAGATCGTCGGCAAGAACTACACGCCGCGATCCACAACGTATCTGGTGGAGACAGGGGCGGGGCGCGCGATCATTCTGGTGGGAGCCGACGGCGCGACGCGACTTTTCGACGCCGGGAACGTGGTCGGTTACACGGCAAGGGCAGTCAACGCGCTGCGCGCGGCCGGCCTTGCGAAGACCCCAGAGATCATCAAAATTTCACACACCGACAGCGATCACCTGACGGATCTTGAGGCGGTAGTGAAGGACTGCGGTATGCCCCAGCCATCGGTAGAGATCACCAAGCAGCAGCTGAATGATCCCGCGATGAAGTCCTTTGCGTCGGTGCGAATCAACGCGGTGCGCAGCCAGGTCGTGGAGATCGATGTGACAGGTGAGGGCATGCACGTACACCGCGAGGTGTCCGGTGCGCTGCAGGGTACCGACCTGCGGTGGGCTCCGGCCCAGGCCGGACTGGCCGGTGGCGGCTCGAAACGGGCCACCAACGCGGGGAGCCCGATTTCTATCGTGCGCGACCTCCTCACCGGCGAAGTTCGGGTCTACACAGCCGATTCCGAGCCGAGCACAGTGATGAAGATGTTCGACTACATCCATCCGTCGGCGATGCCGTACATATTCGGTCAAGGCCAGCTCAAGGAGTTTGAGTTGCCGCATCACGGCGGTGCGAACACCGAGACCCGCAAGGCTGAGGCAGGGTTGAACTATCTGCGATTCCTGCGGTTGGCGTATGACGCGAGCGATGGCACTTCCACCTTCTTTGCTCAAACGGAGAAGGAGAAACTGGAACAACAGACCAACCACGTGCGCTGCCTGCATGCCGCCGGATTTCCGATCGAAACAGTTCTGCTGCCCGAAGGTGGTGGTTCGGGCATCAAGAAGGTCGAGGGCGGGGTCTCCAGCCCGTTGGCGCTGACCCCCGAGGAGCAGGCCGAGGTTTCCGCGAAAATCAAGCCCGCCGAATCGGCACTGATGCAGTCGCGCAAAGTCGCCTTCTCGGTTCAGCAGATGCGTACCGCTCTAGAGATTCAGATCGCATCCGCCGAGGCCACGGGGTCCTCATCCGTCGCTGCCTCCGCACGTCAAACGCTTGCGCAGCTCGAGAAGGAAGACGCGGCCCGCGCCGAGGCCACCAACGCATGGTGGACTGCAGCCGCCGACGCGGTGAAGGCCAGCGGTGGATTCAACAAGAACTTCGACGCCTCGGGTTGCCGGGCGGCCGCCGACAAGATCGGTGGCACCGAGATGATGAAGGCCGAACGCCTCGGCGAGTTCGAGAGTTCGGTGAACTTCAACTCCGCCATGATGGAGTCCTCAGGCAGGGTCTACGAGCTGGCGCTGGGGATGACCGACGCGATGCTCAAGCAGGACCCGGTCGCGATGACCAGTCTCAAAGCCCGGCAGGGCGATGCCTACCGTGAGGCGGTCCAATTGATGGGTTCGGCCAAAGTGCTTGAGACCGTTCGCGAGGCCTGGAAAACCGAGTTGTCCAACATGCAGAAGATGCAAGTCGAACTGTCGAAGATGAGCGAGGAGGCGGCCAGGGCCAAGCGCGAGAACCGGATGGCGATGGCGTCGATGGGTGCGCTGGCCAAGCAGATGCAGGCTGAGGCCATGGTGCACGCCGCGAGTGAGGGCAGGGCGGGCATCCCCCGCGGGCCCGGCGGCGACGTTCGGCAGGGCGCGCGAGCGGGAGCAGGCGCGATGGCAGCGCTCGAGGTCATTCGGATCGTCCTGGAGACCTGGGCCAACATCCGACAAGGAATGAAGGCTGCGGAATTGCGGGCGCTGAAGCGGCAACTGCGAGGGATGCAGAAGTTGGATTGGTGGCTGAATGTCGGTGCCAGTCCGGGCGTCGAGTTGGTGGACGACAACGACAACCCGCTGAACCCGAAGATCACTGATCTGGGGGTGATCAACAAGATCATGGCTGGCGAGAAGACCGACGGTCACGAGGTGCCGGAACATCGACGGATCGTGATCACGTCGCTGAAGTCAGAGGACCAGCAGATGGCAGTGTCCAAACTGATGTTCAATGCGGTGAACCTGAACGATTTTCACCAACTGTTGTTCGATGCTCGCGCTCAGCAGGACGAGCAGAAGCGGCCGCCCGTCGAAGCGACGGATGACGGCGAGCACTGGGGCGCCTACGTCTGGGATTTCACCAAGAAGGACTACACCCAGCGGGTCGACGCGAAGGCATCAGAGATGTTCGCGAAGGTCTATCAGACTTGCTTCGACAACAGCGACGCCGAACTGAAGCGCGACCAGAAGTTGAGCGGGCGCACTACAGGGACGGTTGCGCAAAGCGGAATCTTCTACAAGACAAGGGATTTCTACGCCTACTCTCGCGGAGGTCGGCGCAAGATGCAGTTTCCGTTCGAACCGGTCCTGTCCTTTGGACCAAACCGACCCACCAGTGGCGACGTGCTGGGCAAGGCAGCCGACGCAAAGACGTATGCGTATCTGCGGCAATTCGATTGGTACGTCTCAACGCAGTCCGCCACTACGCCGGGCGCCCACACCGGCGTGGAGTACAAGCCGAACGATGAGGGTTATTGCTGGATCGACGCTTCGGACGTGCAACTGCGTGCCGAATCATCCGCGAAGGCGCCGGGTGCGCAAACCCTGCCACAGTGACGTACGTAGAGAGGTTGCCGATGGCGGAGCTCGGTGAGCATGCGTGGTTCTGGGAGCCAGCATGGCGGACCTGGTGGGTGCGCGAGCACTGGCCGAGTTTTTTGAAACGGTCACCGTGGTGGAGCGGGATGTGCTGGAAGAGCTCTCGCATCGCCGGGGCGCGAATAGTAAGCCGTCACAGCCAATCAGAATCAGAACTGTCCGCCGATCTTGTCGTCGATGCGACGGGGCGTGGCGCGCGGACACCGGCGATGCTGGAACGGCTGGGTCATACCCGGCACGACCGAACTCCGAGGTCTCGCTCGGGATCACGAGGAACCGAGTCGGCGCCCCAACCCTCGACGCGCTCGGGCCTTCATATGATTTCTGATCGCTCGGCGGTTCGGCAAACAGTTTGCGATGCCACTGCCACGCCGTGACTTGCCACTTGGATGAGGGCTTTCGAACGAATGCCCTCGAGCCCTCGTATGTCGACGCGATGAGTTTTGCTCTCCGGTACAGTCCGATCTGCATGGGCAGACTCATCTATGGCTTCAACGTGTCGGTGGACGGTTACATCGCCGACGCACAAGGCAACATCGACTGGTCCGATCCGAGCGAAGAACTGCACCAGTACTGGAACGACTTCGAGCGGGAGACCGCCCTGTCGTTCTACGGCCGGCGGCTCTACGAACTGATGTCCGCATACTGGCCGACGGCCGACCAGGCCCCGGACGCCACCCCCCTCATCGTTGACTTCGCCCGCATCTGGCGCGACATGCCCAAGGTCGTCTTCTCGCGCACCCTGGAGTCCGTCGACTGGAACTCCCGACTGGAACGCGGCGACCCCGTCGAAGTGGTGACGAAGCTGAAAGCCGAAACCGACGGCAGGCTGGAGGTGGCCGGCGCAACGCTGGCCGCACCGATCGTGCAGGCCGGACTGGTGGACGAATACCGGATCGTCCTCACGCCCACCGCCGTGGGCGGCGGCACCCCGTTCTTTCCGACCCTGCCGTCATGGATCTCACTGCGACTATTGGAAAACCGCACCTTCCCCGGTGGCACAGTCCTGCTGCGCTACGAGGCCAAACACGACTGATCGGGCATACACAGCCACTCTCTGGCCGCCATCAAGCGGACATGCCATCGACGAACCACTCCTCCCTGATACTCGAGTAATGGTTACAGTCATTCGAGTATCAAGGCTGTGTCCGACGAAGGGACGGGGATCATGATGGGCACACCGCAGTTGCCGAGCATTCCCGCCCCTACGGCCTGGGAGCAGTTGTTGCGGCTGGACGGCAGATGCGCGGTGGTCACGGGCGGCAGCCGCGGATTGGGTGAAGCGATCGTGCACCGGCTCGCTCAGGCCGGAGCCGCGACGATGCTCACCACCATGATGCCGCCGGGACGGCCGGGCTGGCCCGACGAAATCGCCAAGGCCGTGCTGTTTTTGGCCTCCGATATGGGCAGCTACGTCAGCGGGGCCAACCTCATGGTCGACGGCGCCCAGCACCTCCGCTGATGCCGGACAACAAACCGTCAACCGAACCCGTCGCTGGAGTCTCCGCAGCCGTGGGTGACGATCTGGTGCACGCAGCGCTGCGCGCTGCTGACGCCCTCGGCAAAGACGTTGCCGACGTTCCGGTGATCGCGATCGCCCGCGAAGCCGGACTCTCCCGCAGCACCCTGATCCGCCGCCTCGGCGGCACCCGCGCGAACCTCGACGCCGCGGTCGCCGCCGCCGGAGTGGATCCCGGCGGCCAAGCACCGGTACGCACCCGCGCTCTGGACGCCGCCGCCGCCCTCATCGACGAGGCCGGGCTGGCCGCGGCGACGCTCGAAGCGGTCGCGGGCCGCGCCCAATGCTCGGTGAACAGTCTGTACGCGGTGTTCGGGGTCCGCGATGAGCTACTACGAGCGTTGTTCGAACGGCACAGCCCGTTGCTGCACATCGAAGACTTCTTCGACACCGAGCACGGCGATCTGCCCACAACAGTGCGGCGCCTCTACGGATTGATCGCCCACACCCTGGCCACTGAGCCCCGCGTGGCCCCCGCCTTGCTCGCCGAAGCCTTAGCCCGGCCCGATAGCCCCGCCATTCAACACCTGTTGGGCCACAACGCACCCCGGCTGCTCAACAGTCTCGGGTCATGGCTGACCGGAGAAATCAGCTCCGGCCGCATCCGCGAGATCCCATTACCTCTGCTGATCCAGCAGCTCATCGCCCCCATCGCGATCCACATGCTGGTGCGCCCCACCACAGCGGCCATTCCCGGTATCGAACTGCCCGACCTCGACACCGTCTGCGACGTCTTCACCGAGACGTTCCTGCGCGCCGTCACACCAACCTCGCACGCCACCGAGACTCGAAGGAAAACACCATGACCACCCCCGACCCGACCCGCACCCGCATCGTGCTCGGTACCGCGTTCGCCGGCGCCGGCATCGCCCATATCATCAACCACGAATGGTTCGAACGACTTGTCCCCGAACAGCTCTCGCCATGGCGCAAACCCATCAGTGCTGTCACCGCCGTCATCCAGCTCCTCGGCGGAATCAGCATGTTCATCCCTCGACTACGCGCCCTGGCCCGGTGGACCAACCTGGCCATCCTTGTCCCGACCCTGCCCGCCGCGATTGCTCAGACCCGGCACCCCGACCGCATGCGCGCGCTCGGCATCGATCCCAAGCTCGTCGTTCTCCGGATCCCCGCACAAATACTGGTCGCCGCTCTCACATGGTGGTCCACCCGTCCCCCAGCCAACCCACACAACTAGCCGTCCCCGCGTCGAATAGCCTTCGCCCACTCATGTGCGTGAAGAAAATGGCCGCTCCCCCGCGTTCACTTGATGCCGATCACCATCGAGTCCGGACCGACCAGGTGCTCGACATAGCTTTCGCGGAACCCCGCGTCGGCCATCCAGCCGCGGCAATCCGCACCCGTGTAGTCGAAGCCCACACCCTCGATCAGCATGTTGAGACTCACTGCCGCTGCTGGCCATCTTGCTGCCCCCGCCCAGCTTGCGGGTGCCGATTACCTTCGCGGCCGTGCTGGTTGCGCTCGGCCTGGCCGGAGCACTCGGCGCGCGCATCGGCGGCAGCAACATTCGCCGCGCCGTGCTGCGTATCGTGATTGGCGGCGCGCTTGGATTGGCGTTCACCTACGGTATTGGGCATCTTTTCGGAACGGCAATCACCTGACCCTCCTCACAACCCAACATGTTCAAATATCGTGACGGGATGGGCTAGCGGTGACCCGACCGAACGCTGCAAATCGGCGACATTCGAGATCCTGTTAACGAAGCGAGGTCATTGCCGCCGCCCTGCTAACTGCGCGAAAGGAAAGAAGAACGGTGCACACAACTGACAGTAACCGGTGAGCCGCGCGCCAAGGCAATGCGATCCGAGAACCCGTCGCGACGCCGACTGGTCGGCAGCTCGTGTGACCGTCGACGACCAAGGCGTCACCTACCGAGTCCTGTGGTCAGCCGAATACTGCGTGTACCTAGGGCTGTGTGACTCCTACCCCAGGCTGTCATGGCAGGCGGAGAACGTAAATGACGCACTCGACGGAATTCGGCGGCAAGTCCAGGAACGCGCACAACGGTGAGTCGCTAACGCATTTGCACGGTGAAACCGAAACTAATTACCGCTGTTGGCGTTGTCGCCCCATACCGCCCGGGACCCGGCATCACCGATCCGCACGACTGCAACGATGGACGAAATTCCTACGACTACCGCCAGAAGCAGCACCGCGATATTGGCGGCGGCTCGGCGCTTGTCGGATCGGCCCTCCAGCCAGTGCAAGAAGGCCAGCGCAACGGCGACTAGGAGAAGCGCAATCGAGAAGTAGATCATCTGTTCGCCGCGCTCGGCGTGTGTCTGCAGTATTGCGGTCGGGTCTTTTTCCTGGTCCAGTAACCACTGGCCCGCTTCGGTGGTCAGCGGCGTCAACACGGTTGTCACTACTGCCATGGCCAATACCAGCCAGACCAGCCGACGCCTGGCTGCCGGCCAAAGTCCGCATAACATCTCCAAGAGCGCGGTCGCTGGCGCGAGGACGACGACGAGATGAACCAGCAGAACATGGGCCGGCAGGCCTGCGATCGTGGTAATTGTCAACTCCTGATTGGGTCGGGCCTTCATTTGGCGAAGGGAATCACCGGGCTAACTTCGAGGGCCTGGGTCACGTCGGGAAGCAGTTGACACGTCAAGGACCTGCATGACGAGCGTGCGAGTTGATAGGTCCAGCACACCTTAGCTATTGGCCCGGTACCTGGCGTGCCGATACCGATTCATCTCCGTACATCGGTGCGGTCATCAGGCGTCGGAGGGTTGGCCTGCTGCGGAGTTCGTGTCCGTTTTGCCCTGTTGGTTGCGCACGCCTGATGCAACGGCGTCGCCGAGGTTGTGGTCCACGTTGTGCCAGTAGGTGAATGCGCGTTGCAGAATCGGTTCGGATACGCCGTCGAGTAGGTGGCCGACGATGTTGTCGATTAGTCGCTGGCGCTGCTCGTCGGTGAGTACCTTGCGGACTAGGGTGCCGGCTTGGCCCCAGTCGTCGTCCTCGGAGCGCAACGTGTACGCGGCGCGGACCATGTCACCGTCGGCGTGCCAGAGCCCGGCATCGTCGGTGCGGGACGGGTCGGCCGTCGGGCCGCCGTAGGAGTTCGGCGCGTACACCGGGTCGGCGACGTTATGGACCCGCATCGGCCCGTCTTTGCTGTAGCTGTGCACGGGTGCGTGCGGGGCGTTCACCGGGATCTGCTTGTAGTTGACACCGAGGCGGGCGCGGTGGGCATCGGAGTAGGCAAACCCCCGGGCCAGCAGCATCTTGTCGGGGCTCAAACCAATACCCGGCACGAGGTTGTTCGGTTCGAACGCGGCCTGTTCGATCTCGGTGTGGTAGTCGGTGGGGTTGCGGTCCAGTGTGAGGCGGCCGACCTCGGTGAGCGGGTAATCGGCGTGCGGCCACACCTTGGTCAGGTCGAAGGGGTTGAACCGGTAGGTCCTGGCGTCCTCGTAGGCCATGATCTGAACGTTGAGCGTCCAGCTGGGGAAGTCGCCGCCGGCGATGTGTTCGTAGAGGTCGCGGGTGTGATAGTCGGCGTCGGCCGCCGCCATCTGATCGGCCTCGTGCTGGGTGAAGCATTCGATGCCCTGGTTGGTTATGAAGTGGTACTTCACCCAAAACTTCTCACCGTGCGCGTTGGCCCACATGTAGGTGTGGCTGGAATAGCCGTTCATGTGCCGCCAGGTCCGCGGGATCAGGTGACCTGATGCGCTGACTCCGGGGAGAGCGTCCAGAAGTCCCACTGCATGTCGTGGTCGCGCAGGTTGTTGTCCGCGCGGCGCTTCTGTGAGCGGATGAAGTGCTGAAACTTCAGCGGGTCGCGCATGAAGAACACCGGGGTGTTGTTGCCGACCATGTCGTAGTTGCCCTCGGCGGTATAGAACTTCAGCGAGAACCCGCGGGGGTCGCGCCAGGTGTCGGGGCTGCCGCGCTCGCCGGCGACGCTGGAGAACCGGATCAGGGTGTCGGTCTTGGTCGCTGGCTGAAACACCGCCGCCCGGGTGAAGGCGCTCACGTCGTGGGTCACTTCGAAGTGGCCGAACGCACCGCCGCCCTTGGCGTGGGGCTGACGCTCGGCAATGCGTTCCCGGTTGAAGTTCGCCATCTGCTCAATGAGGTAGTGGTCGTGCAGCAGGATCGGCCCGTCGGGGCCGACGGTGAGCGAGTGCTCGTCACTGGGGACCGGGGCACCGGAATCGGTGGTGGTGGGGGGGGTTGGCTGCGGTCGGGTCATTGCTGGTGTCTCCTTGTGTACTGGTGACGACTTGTTGTTTCGAGAATCACTGGACTGGGGTCGAGGGGGGATTCAAAGGCGACTCGATCGTGGGCGCCGGTTGCGCGTAGCGACCGGCGGACTCTCGGACTATCTCGGTGGCCGGTGGCGGGACAGGGCCGTGGTCGTCGGCGTTGACGAGGCGGAAGACCAACGCAGCAACAGCGGCGCCAACCAGCTCGGCCACCAGGTAAAGCCATAGGTTTGACCACGAGAAAATCCCGATGACGCTGCCGCCGATCGCGACGGCCGGGTTGAACACCCCCCCGCTGACTCCGCCCACGGCTATCGCGCCGGCAGCGACGGTGAAGCCGATCGCGAGCCCGTAAAACGAGTTCACCGGATGGTCCTTGCTGGTGGCGACGTTGAGCACGACATAGGCCAGCGCGAAGGTGAACAGAAACTCCGCCAGCAAGGCTGCACTCATGGTTCGGCCGGTGAAGCTCAGCGCCGCCGGGGTCGACGAGGTCGGACTGATGACCAGGTTGGCCGCGGCTGCGGCCAACCCGCCGCCGAGAATCTGGGCCAGCCAGTAAGCAGGTAAGTCCATCAGCGGCAGCCTGCCGCGCAGATACACCGCCAGGCTGACGGCCGGGTTGTAGTGTCCGCCCGAGACATGGCCGCCGGCGTAGACCATGACCATCAACACCGACCCGATGGCCAGCGGGGCCAGCGCTGACGTGGTGAGGACAACACATGCGACGGTGAACACCAACCCGAACGTGCCGATGAACTCCGTCGCGTACTTGCGCATCTTCGCTCCAACCAATCGTGGGTGCGGCGCCGAGGTGGTGAGCCGCCCGCGAAACCCACGCCGGGCGGCCAATTTGGCATCGCTCGCGACATCGGTTCCTGACCCAGACAGTGCCAACCAGTTCTGCGAAACTTCTGGGAGACCACAGTTCACCGCCCTCTACCGTGCGAGGATTCGCGCTATGGCATCTGCCCGCACCGGCGCTGCCTGCTCCACGCCGGCCGCTGACGGCCACCTCCTAGTGATCGAGGACGACCGCCAGCTCGCGGCGCTGCTCGAACGCTTGTTCCTCGGCCAGGGGTACACCGTGGACCTGGCCCACGACGGCCAGGCCGGCTTGCACCGAGGACTCAGCCGCTCGTACACCGCGATGGTGATCGACCGCGGATTACCCGTGCTCGATGGGGTCGAACTCCTGTCACGCCTGCGGTCTCGCGGCGTGGTCACCCCGGCGCTGGTCCTCACTGCTCACGGCACCCTGTCCGACCGTGTCGAGGGCCTGGATGCCGGCGCCGATGACTACCTGGTCAAGCCGTTCGAGATACCCGAGCTGCTGGCGCGGCTGCGCGCGCTGCTGCGCCGCCACAGCGAACATGCCACGTCGCTGCCGGTCTGCGGGCGACGGTTCTACCCGCAGCAACGTCACGTCGTCGATGACGACGATAGCGGGGACCCCGTCGAGCTGACCGCCCGCGAATGCGCACTCCTGCAGGTCCTGGCCATCAGACCGGGACGCACTTTCACCCGCGAGGAACTCCTGGCACGGGTCTTCGACGGCGCGGAGCGTCCCGGCGCGGTGGACACCTACGTCAGTTACCTGCGCCGCAAGCTCGGTAAGGACGTCATCGTGACCATCCACGGCCTCGGCTACCGCCTCGGTTCCGCGTGACGCGCCGCCGCGAAACTCAAACCCCCGCCGAGCTGGCCGATGCCGCGGTGCTGCGAAGGGCAGGACGCAGCGCCGCACTACGGTCGGCTGTGCTGCTGGCCGCGGCGCTGGTCGTCATCGGTCTGCTGGTCTACCTGGTCGACAGCCACCGCCAGCGGCAAGCCACCGATCGGGAACTCGCTGACATCAGCCGCATCGTTGACGATGTGACCGATCCACCGCCGGGTATGGCCTTGGCGTTACGCAGCCCTAATGGAACGGTCAGCCTCAGTGCGAACGCCCCACCAGGTGCCACCTCGTTTCTTGATCTGCCCACCGGGTACAAGGACGTGTCGGACAACGGCGTCGACTACCGACTGTTGGTGCAGGACAACAAAACTGGACGAGTCGCGGCGCTAGTCGACCAGCGACCCCGGAAAGCGGATGAACAACGCCTGCTCGCCTCATTGGCCGGGGCCGAGATCCTCGGGATGCTCGGCGTCGCAGCTGCGCTGGGGATAATGTCGCGCCGCGCCGTCCGGCCCCTCGCCGACGCCCTTGCGCTACAGCGCCGATTCGTCGCCGACGCCTCCCACGAACTGAGAGCACCGCTGACCGTGTTACACACCCGCGCTCAGATGCTCGCGCTGGAAGCCACCCACGAACCGATCAGCGAGCCGATGCAGCGCGAGATCGCCGGCCTGGTCGCAGACACCCGCGCGCTGGGAGAAGTGGTGAACGACCTGCTGGTCTCCGCTGAACGCGCCGCACACCCCGAGAGATGGCAACATCTCGATCTCGTCGCCCTCGCCAAGCAGGTGCGAGACAGCTACCGCGCGCACGCCGCCGCCGCAGGCGTCGGCCTCGAGGTCGTCAGCGACAGCCGGACCGTGCCGCTGACAGGATCAGGCCCGGCACTGCGGCGAGCAGTCTCAGCCCTCGTCGACAATGCGATCGCACACGAGCGACCCGGTGGCCGGGTGGAATTACGAATTGATCACGATGACAGCGCTATTCGCCTGGCAGTCGCCGACAGCGGAATCGGCCTCAACCCTGACCAGACCCAGCAGTTATTCACCAGGTTCGCCCACGGTCCCACCCGACCCGACGGTCAGCGCCGCTACGGGATCGGGCTGGCCCTAGTACAGGAAATCGTCGCCGCACACGCCGGACGCCTCGTCGTCGAAGGCGCTAGCGGCCGCGGCGCCACATTCACCATCCTCCTGCCCCCCACACCGCAACCGAACCCCACCCACACACTCATCGGCAAAACTAGACAGACACTCCGCCGCCCATTCCGACAAGGCCCCGACCACCGCGGTAGCGCGCGGACCGACGCGTGCTGCCGGAATGCGCGCCGCCGTTGGCGGATAGGTCGGCGCGACAGCGTAAAAGCTGAACAGGAACGCGGCGAGCGTGGCGAGTCTGATGCCAACAGCGATCATTGATCGTGTCCTTCTCGACGGCGGCCTCGACCACCTGCCGCGCAATCGGTTAACGCGTCGCGATCCAAGCGCAGCCCGCGCATCCGCGCGCTACATCGCCGCCAGCTCGACCCACTCCGAGCGGTGTGACCGTGGTGTCCTCAGTCGTGGGGATGCGCCTCAGCGACCGCGTCGATCCGGCCGGTGTCAAGTACGGCCGCCGGGTCAGAGGCTGAGGTCATAGCCCTGGTCCCTTTCCTGGCTCCGGGATTGGCTCTGGTCGAGCCCCAGTACGCGGTCGAGGGCTCGATCCCGTTGTCTACGTTGAGATCTCCGATGGCTGATGAGTCGGGCGGTGACGGTGCGGTGATGTTCGGCGACGAGGGAGGCGACCCGGTCGGGTAGCTCATAGTCGGGGGTCTCGGCCGCGGTGTGGTGGGCCGTGCGGGCGGGGGTGTCGTGGCCGATGATCTGGCGCAGCACCCGGCCGGCTTGGGTGGGGCTGCCGCGGTGGGCCAGGTGTACCCCGTCGGTCCCGGATAGGTCGCGGTGTTGGTGGTCGCCTTCGCCGACCGCGCGGTGGTAGAGGTAGGCGTGATTTGATGCGCGGCCGCGGGTCAGGGCGACGTAGGCCAGGTTGCGGCTGGCGGTGTCAGCCAGCACGGCATGGGTGGTCTCGGCGGTGACGCCTTGGGCGGTGTGCACGGTGACCGCGTGCCCGAGCTGGACATGCTCACGCAGGTAGTCACCACTGAACACGGCCCATGCTTGGTCGCCGTGCCGGCGGGCGGCGATCCGCGGATGCTCAGGGTTGGTGTCGACGGCGACGACGTGCCAGCGTTGCCCGTTGCGGACCGGCGCATCGGCCAGCGGGCCGCTACGGTCGGCGGCGGTGACGGGGAGGGTGGGGTCGTTGCTGCGGGTGACGATGACGTCGCCGGCGCTGATGTGATGGTTGCGCGCCCCGGTCACCGTCGCCACCTCGAGCCCTTCGCGGGCGCGGTCAGCGACGGTGTGGTCGTGGACCCGGCAATTCAGGGCGTCGGTGATCTCGACGGTGTCGGCCAGCAGCAGGCTGTCTTTCCCGGCCGCCAGATCGCGGTGGTGGGCGGTCAGCGCGTCGGCGGCCATGGTGACCCGATCCCCGCACGCGAGGCGGTGGTGCTCTTGGTACCAGTCGATCGCGCGGCGCACCGGGGCGGGCCCACCATCACGCAACGCCAGGGACGCGGCCCGCTCGGCAGGGTCGTGCTGGCGCCACACCTCGCTCAGGCGTTGGGTCCAGGGCAGCTCGTCACAGAGTTGGGCGAACATCCCGCCGCGCGCTTTGACCGGCGCCAGCTGGTGGGCGTCACCGACCAGCACGGTTTTCGTCCCGGCCGCCGTCGTCGCGGACAGCAGTTGGCGCCAGTGACCGGTGCCGACCATGCCGGCTTCATCGACGACGACGACGTCGAACGGCCCCAACTCCAGCTGGCCCTCGGCCAATCGTTTCAGGGCGGCGTGCATGGTGTAGCCCTCTGACGCGGCGCCTTCGGCGAGGGCGACATCGACGGCTTTGCCGGTGGGGGCGATCACGATCACCCGCGCTTTCTGGCGGCGTTCGACGATGGTGCGCAACGCCCACATCGAGGTGGTCTTCCCGGCACCGGCCGGCGCGCTCAACGGGACCACCAACTGCGGGGTGGACGCGATCGAGCTGACCACCTGGTGCTGCTGTTCGGACAGCCCCAACACCGCGGCGGTGTGCTCGGGACGCACCCACGACATCGCCCGCACATTGGTGGCGTCGACGAGGTCGAACACGCGTCGTTCCTCGGCCAAAATGAGGTCTACGGTGTACCGCTGCGAGCCCTCCCGCTGATGCGGTAAGAGTGGCCCGGACAGCCGCATCCCGACCGCGTCGACGCACGCTTCGATGAGCTGGCGCGGCGTTGCCGCGCCACGGTCGCCGGCACTGTGGGAGCCTGCGACGGGGGCGTCGATGAGGGGGAGTTGGGCGCCGATAACTTCGATCAGATCCGCGCGCGTCAACGCGGCCTTATCGCCCCGGGCGGCCATGGCCGCCACCGCGCGCCGATTCACCGCCACCCCGGTGCGGGTGACCCGCGCCGCAGCCTGGCGGGCGGTGTGTTCACGCTCGGTGCGGGCCTGGCGTTGCGCGGTCTGCGACACGTGAAAACCACGCTCGTCGGCGTGCCATTGCGCGCGCAATTCCTGCCAAGACAGGGACTCGGGTTTGCGCGGTCGGGTGGCCTTCTGCGCGGCCGCCAACTGCGCCGCCGACACCTCCTCGACAACGGTCAGATTTGACGCCGCCCACTGCCGCAACTGAGTCGACCGCTGCGACCACGCAATGATGGTTGTGGGGTCGATTCCGGCGAGCTCGGCCATCCCCGTGGAGGGGTCGACGGGGCCCCATTCGATACCGGTCAGGCGGTGCAGTTCGTGGCGCAGGGTGGCCTGGTAGATGATCCCCGCCGCACGCGCTTCATGAAACAACGACGTGCCGTCGATGGACACCAGCCGGCCATCGGCGCGGGCCTGCCGGTTGGGCACCAACACGTGGGTGTGCAGGTGCGGATCCCCCGCCCGCGAGGTCTCGTGTTGGTAGGCCGCGGCTACCAAACCGGGCAGCTTCTGCAGATCTTTCTCTCCCGTGACCGGGTTGTGCACGCGGGTGTAGCCGGCATGGGCCGCCAAGTACTCGAGCGCTTCGGCGATCGCCGTCTGATGCGCCGCCGACACCGCCTTGTCGATCACGTCGTCGCCGAACGCCCGCACCAACGACACCGACTTGGGCGCGCAGAACGTCAAATCGAACCCGTGCACACCGCTCCTGCCGTGCGCACGTCCACACTCCCCTGACGGCGCAACCCCGGCGTCCAGCCAGCGCGCCACCACGTCGGGATCAGCATCCCCACCCGCACGCTCACCGTCGGTCAAACCGACCAGTTCCGCGACCACGCGAACGTCCCCCGCGCACGTCCATACCGGGGTGCGGGTGTCGCGTTCGGCGTAGTACTCCGCCAACCCCCCGTTGGCCTTCTGCCGGTCGGCCACAGCGTCGCCGACCGCCCGCGCGGTGTCGTTGTAATAGTTCACCGACCACAACGACAACTTCGCCACCGTCAACACCGCACCACCCCCTTCACCGGCGCCAAGGGAACTCCAAAAACGACGACAACACCAAGCATCGCACACAATTGTGCAAATGTGCCATATCGTTAGAGCGGTAGAGCAGTACTGAAGTCGGGGGTGGGTTGTGAGAGGGGCAGCGGGGATGCGGGGATGCGGGGATGCGGGGAACGGGCGAACATGGGAACAGCGAGAGGGGTGGGAGAGAAGCGGGAGGCAGTGCGGAAGACGTGAGTGAAAAGCGACGAAAAGGCCGCTGGTGGGGGTGCTGAGAGTGGCGTCTGGCCGCACCGTCAGCGCGCCGGTTCGCAACCACTAGGCGCCTCGTCGACCGAACGTTCAACGGTGCGCTCCATCGCGTCGCCGCGGACCGCACGGTGGTCTGCTGCGAGTCGGTTCATCGCGCCGCCGTGCCATGTCTGGACCGACAGCCCGATGTCGCGCCGCGCCGTTGGGCGCGTTCGGTGAGCACTCGGCGGATCTCTTCTTGGGCGGCGGTGATCCGGGCCCGCGCTGCATCGGTGAGCACCACTGGGTGCGGCGTCTGGTCGATGCTGGCGGCGGCGCAGCCGCCGGCCTTTGTCGGCGCCGTCTCGGGGGGTGTCCAGGACAGCCGTCGCAACCGGCTGGCCAGGAACGCACCGGGGTTGGCGATGTGGTCGGGCCAGGTCGTTCCTCGGGTGCGCATGTCGGCGTTGAGGGCGTCGTTGACCGCCCGCGCGGACCACACTGCGGGGTCGATGCCGGCGCCGGTGAGTGCATCGCAGATGGCACCGATGTGGGCGCGGTCGAGACCGTGGGTGAGCGCGACCAGTCCCGCGGCGAGTTTCTGGGTGGCCAGCGGTCGCGCGGTAGCGCGCCGCGGCCGGGCTTGTCGCGTGTTGTCGCAGCATCGGTTGGCGGGCGCGCTTGCGCGCCCGCTTGGTGAGTAACTCCCTACGGGAGAAGAACAACTGACACCGCCTGACGGCGGTAGGTGGAAATCATGCACGAGCGGTGGGGTCGCTGGACGGGCTTCGCGACGCGGGACCAGGTGGTACACCGAGGGTCGGCGGCCGACGCTGGGTGTGGTTGTCGAACCGTGGCCGCGTTGGGCTTCCACGGCCCATCTGGAGGCCCGCAGCACGCGCCAGGCGGCGGTGACGGTGCGTACGTCGCAGCCCACCTTGTCGGCGATTGTCGCGCGGGTGACGGCGACGTGGCGGCCGGTGCCGTGATCGGCGTGCTCGGCCATCACCGTGGCGATCGACAACAGCGTGGCCGTGGTGATCGACACCCGCGCCTCAGCGCACAGCTGTCCGAACGCCGGGGAGTGCACCCACCGAGACAGCCCGTCGAGCCACCCGGCGCGACTGGTCCACATCGGCGCGGACGGTGCGCAGGAGCCCGCGCGCGTCACCCAGTCACGACGACGCTCATTGGCGTGCGCACGAGCCACATGGGGGCTGCTGGAACCGGCGCTGCTGAGTGCAGCGCCGAGTGGTGCCGGCCGCGCGCTGCTGGCGCGCTGGGAACCGGTGTGGAGGTCACGATTCGCGCACTCTTTTCGCGGCGTATCTAGAACCGCAGTAGAACGTGCGCTACCGTGAGACGTGACCGGCAAAGTCATCGTCCCTTCGGGGATATCGGGTGCGGACCCGGAACCGAGCGCCAACTCGGTTCGAAACCCCCGACAGGGCCTCGCTAACGCGGGGCCTTAGTCATGTCAGCGGGAGAATCCGCACACCAGCTATTCAGATGTCACGTAGGCCAAGACGCCCTGCCCTCCAAGCAAAGTTTGGGGTCCTGGCGGGTGATCACATCGCCAGCGGCAGAACCTCCTTGTCGAGTTCGCGAACAGCCTCGGGACGCCCGACCGCGATAGCGAGCAGGTCGGCCGAAAGCTGGCTGACGCTTGTGCCGCGTTCGGCGGCCATTTCGCGAAGCCGGGCGTAGACGGATGCGTCAGCGCGAACCTTGATCTGCTCGCGCGGACCTTTGTGCGGTTGGGCCATGCACCTGATCTTCACGCAGAAAGACCCATGTACCTGGTACCGACACGCGCACATCCCGCCTCTCCTTTCACACGGCTACCGTTCGGCTTGTGATCGATGCAGCCGAGCTGGAGGCGGCCATCACGGCGGTGTACACGGCCCAGCTCCCGATCCCGACGTGGTGGCCGGCTGAGGCGCGGTCGGCGTTCATCGAGGAATACGCCAGCGAGGCGGCCTGCATGGTGCTCTCGGAGATGGACTCGATCGGCGACCGGATGAGCGACTGGGCGGCCCGATCACACGTCAGCGACGCGGATGAGTCCACGATGATCGCCTCGGCGCAACAGGTTCTGCTCAACGAGGCCTGCAGCGAAGTGCAGTACGACCTGACCGAGATGATCGCCAACAGGAGCGCCCAATTGACGGCCGAAGCTGTCTTCAACCACGGTCCGCCTCGCGCGCAGCAACACGTGGTGTGGCCGATGGCTCATCAGGGCCGACTTTAGGCCGCCGCGCCGACGACGCGCGCGGCGTTCGAACCGGTGCAGCATGGGCCGCCGAGCATGTCCAGGATCGGGGCGCCGGTCGATGCGGGTCCGTGGATCACCGACCGCAACACCCGTTCGAAGGCGAGATCCACTGCCGGGGCGTCCTCCAGGAGCAGATCGAGGAGCTTCTCTGCGGCGGGGGTGTTGAACGGATTGGCTGTCAGCTGCGCACACAGCGCACGGACCTGGGACGCGAAGTCCCGAACCGCACTCACGTCGTCTTGGACCGTGCCGGGAGTTTCCATGCCCTCACTGTAAGAGCGTGCGTGCATACATGCAAGCAACTTGCGTGCAAACTACTCCTAGTCCTGCATGTAGGATGCGTGCATGCCCAATTCGGCTGGGGATGCTCTCGACGGCGGTATGCCCGGCGCTGCCGGTAACGCGCTGCCCTTGCGTAAGCGGCACCAGAAGGTGCCGTTGAACACCTATGTGCGGCCAGGCACGCAGCAGCGCGTGGAGGTGTTGAAGGACCGCGGGTATGCGGTCACCGACATCGTGGATGCGGCGCTCAACGAGTTTCTGGACCGGGCCGGCGTGCCTCAGTCCGAATAGCCCTTCGCTCCCCCTCATGACCAGCTTTTCCGCTACTTCCTCGTAGTGGCCCGTGTGCGCGGTGGGTGGTGGCTGTCCAGGCTCGACCGTAGGTCGACCGCGCAGCGGCGGTTACCGGCCTTGACGGCCACCACCCATCGTTTCGCCACAATCGAGGCCGAGGAAGACGTACGTGCGCAATTGAACGCTTTAGCGTTATAGCGCTATAACGCTAAAGCGTTGTTTAGGCGCGTTTGCGGCCGGGGCCGCTATGGGTGGCGGCGCTGCGTTGCAGCTCAGCGACGATTTCTGCTGGGGTGAGCTGTTCGGCGAGCCGGGTAAGCGCCAGTCGGACGACGGCGCTGCGAGTGGCGTCGACGCGTGGCTTGGTCGCGCGGGCCGCTGCGCGCACAGCCTCGAGGGAGGCGTCCGTGGTGTCATCGAGGTAGATCGACACTTTCGTGAGGTCGGTGCCGGAGGCCGGCGGGGTCGTCGTCGAGGCAACAGGGGCCGCCGGCGGCTGCGCCTTGGGCGGTTCGGATACGGCTGCTGGCGATGGTGCGGCGGGCATGTCGACCGGCGTGCGACGCGGTTGGTGTCGCGGCGGCGGGATTGTGCGGCGCGATGTGGTCGACTTCGAGCGCATGGCGGTGAGCGAGTCCAGGCCGTCAGCCATTGACGTACTCCTTCACGAAGGTGCTGAGACCGGTGAGCGCGGCCGCGACTTTCTGTAGCGACTTCGCAGGTGGCGCTTCGGCGGTGATGGCGATGCGCTTCTTGCGTGTTCCTACGTGCAGCGCGGTCGGTATCGGTGGAGCGACCTGTACGGGTGTGTTGGCGATGATGCTGCGCAGTCGCTGAATTTCGGCGGCCGGTGGTGTTGTGGGGACGAAGTTGGGGACGATGACGAGCGGGTAGTCGGCCGCCTCATTGACCAGCTCGGCGGTGGCGTCGAGTTCAGCGGTGCGTAGCGCAGTCGGGGCCAGCACGATGTTGGCCACGGCCAGGGCACCGTGGGCAGCTGGGCTGGCGCCGGGATGGGTGTCGACCACGATCCACGGTTTGCCCCATTCGGATGCCCATTTGGTGAGGGCATCAGCCATGGTGTTGGCGTCGGGCTGGTGGTCATAGAGATCGGGATGACCTGGAATGAGGTCGGGCTTCTTGAATCCGCGTAGCGGCCGCGGCGCGGTGGCGCCCGCTTCCAGTGCATCCAGAAGCCGTGATCGTGGGTGATCTTGGGGGCGATACCCCCACTTGGCCGTCACGCCTCCCCCGTCGTGCTCTAGATCGACGAGAACCGCATCCAGCAGATGGGCCAGCTCGTAGGCCAGGAAAGACTTGCCCACACCACCCTTACGGGAGTGGCACACAGCAATGTTGACTGTCACATCAGCATTATAGCGCTGTAACTCTGTAACGCTTAAGTGCTACAACGTTTTACCGTTTAAGTTCTATAACGTTAGAACGACAGAAGGTTATAACGCTTTCCGGGCTCACGCCGTGGACCCACTCACGGCTTCCGACACGTACGCGCGGCCTTGGTTTCGTCCGCTGGGCGTTGTCCTGTTCTGAGTCAACTTCCACTGCGACAGATCGCCCATCTTTGCTGCTCAGAGTGCTATCGGCCGAAGTCCTGCACGGTGGTTTACTAGCTTCCCGCTTATGCAACGAGTAGGGCAGCTTCCCTGCACACCCTGTATTTCTGCCTGCGGCGACCTCGAAAGTATGGACCGCGCTGACCGCGCGGCGCCGGAGCCGCTCCGCCGTTCCGGTCGTATACGCCCAATGGAGCACCGCCCATGAGTACCAACGCCGCCGTCGTCAGCATCGTTGCGATCGTCTGCTTCTGCCTTCTAGCAGCCTATGTCGTTCGCACCACCGGCTCGACCACCGGCATTACCGATATCGGCCGCGCAGTAGCCGACATAATCGATGCGCTTACCGGGCGACGGTGATCTCGCTCATGCACCACGTCAAGGACGTGACTGCAAGAGCGAGTCGACGGTGCTGGTCTGTCGGATGTAGTGCCGGAGGTCGGGAGAGATGTAACCGGCGTAGCGGCGCATTCGGCGAATCAGGTTGTTGACGTCGGCGACGCGGACGGGCTCGTGGTGAGCTACCCGGTTGCGCGCCTTACGCATGTCATCGAGGCCGGAGTGAATTTTGTGTCGCTGGGACCCGGCCGGGTAGAGAGCTTCCAGATGTGGGTTCCAGAGAAGCGTCGTGTGCCGCGAGCTGGTCAGCAGGACCCAGAACCCGAAGGTCAGCTCGGCAAGGATTTTTCCGGGAGGGGCGGACGGGCCGCCGGCCTTGGTGCGTGCGGAGGCCAGGTCGGCGTGGGTGCGGGCGTCGTTGCCCGGTACCGCCGGGAATAGCGCGGTGAATGAAGCTGGGTCGGTCCAGTGGGCTTCGCCTGGCTGGACGGCGTTCATGAGTGCCCGGTCGTAGAAGTTGCGAAGGCCAACTTCGAGGTGGGCAAAATCGTGCAGCAGTGCGGCGTTGAGCTGGGTGTTCCATTCGTGCAGGTCGAGAGCACGGGTGCGGTCCCCACCGGCCAGGAGCATGTACGTGTGGAATCGCTGGGGGCTCAACCATTGTTCAACCCAGGGGCCCGGTGCCGTCACCGTTGAGTTCTATCAGGGGTCCACGTACGATTGGGTGCATACAGACCGGTGTGACGTGTAGCGCGTGCCCGGTTAAAGCCAGGAAGAGCCCGGTATTCGGTCCTTGCGACCGACCCGGGCTCTTTGCTTTGAGCAGCGCTGTCTGCGGCTGAAAGGCCATCTTTCGGTCGCGGTCCAGGGCCCCAGAGCCCTCCGCTATGCCGAAACATGTCGGTTCGACCTGGGACAATGGTCGCAGCACGGCCCGCGACCACTTGCCTGGAAAAAACTTTCTCCAGATTTCAGGGGTAGGCCGTACGCGCGGACTTAAGAGGAAGCGACAACCGTAGGGATCGGTTGTCTCTTTCTCGCCTCCTGGAGATGTAGCCATGGATCGACCGGCACGCCGCCCCGGCCCGCCCGTTGATGCCGCGCGCTTACAACCGGACAACCAGGGCGACATCCAGGACGTCGACGAGGGCTTGGTCGGTGCCTGGCTCGACGACCCTGATCTGGCCGCCGAACTGGCCGCCGAGCTGGAACGACTGCGGCGTCTTCAAGCCGATGAGGAGCTGCTGCTGGCGCTGCAGTTGGAGCAATTCACCGGCCGGCTGTGGGAGCGGTTCTCCCGCGAACTGACCCGCTACGGCCTCGGCGTGCTGCGCGCCTGGATCCGCCACGGCACCATCTACGGCAAGGCCAAGACGCTGACCGGCTACGGTCTGGGCCGCATCGAGGGCTGGCCCGACGACCAGACCATCGACGACATCGCCACCGACACCGTGGTCGCCGCGCTGATCTACTTCCGCGACAAGGTGCTCAAGACCCACCGCTGGCAACCCTCGGGAGGTGCATCGCTGAGCACCTTCTTCATCGGCCAGTGCCTCTATCAGTTCGCCAACATCTACCGCAGCGCACTGCGGGCCGAGAAAGAGCGCATCCAGGAGGCCACCACGCCGATGGACGAACTCCCTGAAGACGAGTTCGACGTCATCAAGGGCATCGAGGAGACCATCGTCGCCAACGACACCGTGGCCGAAGCGATGGCCCTGCTGACCACCGACCGGGCGCGCCAAGCACTGTTCCTGCAGGAACACGGCTTCACCCAGCGCGAGATCGCCAACAAGCTGGGGCTGCGCGACGCCAAGAGCGTGGAAAACCTCCTCGGCCACCAACTCCGCCAACTCCGAAACCGAAAGAGGACGTCGTGACCACCATCAAGCACCTCACCGCACTGATCGACGCCAGCTCGTTGGGCACCCCCACCGCGCGGGCAGCCCGCAGGTCGGTGACCGCCGCCGAAGGCGACGCCCTGGCCCGCCGCGCCTCCGAGGGCGACCGAAACAATTCCGGGGAATTCAGGGATCGAGCCGACGAGCGCACTTATAGACCGGTATCCGGCTCAACACCGGGCCGGACAAACCGAAAGGACAAGACAATGGCCAAGGGCCATCACCGCAGCGCGACCACCGGTCGCTACGTCAAGGCGTCCACCGCGGCGCGCAACCCCAAGACCACGGTCACCGAACGGGGCGCCAACCGCAGCAGCGGAACCCATCACCGCAGTGCCATCACCGGCAAGTTCGTGAAGGGCTCCACGGCCGCACGTCACCCCAACACCACCGTCACCGAACGCGGTTGAGCATCAACCAGATTCGGCAGTGTCCCCTCGGCTCGACAGGCGGGTCGAGGGGACACCAGACCGACCCACTTCCGAAAGGCGAAATCCCATGATCCGTACCACCGTTGAAGCCCTCGGCGGCGCGCAAGCCGTCCCCAGTGAGCTGATCCCAGTCCGCGAACTGCATCAGCGCCTGATCAATCAGGTGACCACCAGTGGCGGCAACATCGTCCTGGCCGACACCGCCGGCAAGCCCGCCGCCGTTGTCATGTCCCTTCAGCGCTACGAGCAGCTGCTCAACGAGCTGAACACGCTGCGCCGCATAACCGCCGACAACGCCTGATGGCGGGGGAGGGGCATCACGTGCTGACCGCCGACGACGTGCGAGCTCTCGACCGACGCGCACGCAAGGTGGGAGACGTTATCGGCTGGGATCTGCAGTTCGTCGTCGCCCCCAACGCGGAGTACGTCGGTCTGGCGGCCGGCGGCGGCGCTGAACACACTGACGAGATCATCGTCCTCGGCCCCAGCCGGATCACCGATCTCGCCGTCCACGAGATAGACCTCGCACTCGACGCACTCCAGCGCGGCGAACGGCACATCATCCTCGACGAAGACGGCGACCCCCGGCTCATCTGAACAGGCGGGGCGTTCTTTTCTACGGCTCGCCAGTCCGACCCGCATAGCGGTCCCGGGCGGCTCGGCGTTCACCATTGGCGGTGTCGCTGTTGAACTCCGACGCCAGCTGGGCGTAGCCGACATCGAGGTCATCCGGGTCGGGCTCGACTTCCACGTGAATCACTTCGACCTCATTTTGGGGGAAGGCCGTAGCGGGCGCGGATCTCGTCTTCGCCGAACGTGCGGCCGGCGGCGATGTCGGCGTCTGCTTCTCGTAGCGTTTCGCGGAGACGCGCCACGTCAACGGATGGATCATCGATGGGCCAGTCATCGAGATCATCAACAGGCCAGTCGTCCTCGGCAGACGGCTCATCGCGGTCATCCGGGATACCGAGGTCGGGCCGTTGACGCACCGGCGCGGGGGAGCAGCGGCCCTGCACCACCCCGGTATCGCCGCTCTCTTCCGTCACCTTCGCAGGATAGGCCGCCTCGCCGAACACGGGGAGCTAGCCGCAGTTCGCCAACCGTGCACGATCATGATCCAGAGCAGTAAAGATGTTCGGATGGCTCAGAGCGACCGCATCTCCGCCGACATCCTGCTGTCGTTGCCCGTGGAGTTGAAAGAGCGGATGGTCAACACCATTACGTGGACACGGCCGTACACCGGCATCAGTCACCAGCAGAAGTTCATCCGCAAAGCCATCACCGACCTGTGCGACCGCTTTGAAGAGGAGTTCAACGCCGGTGAGGCGTTCGAGCCGGGAGCCGTCATCCCCGACGAATGACACATCGTCCCCGACGAAGCAGCGCAACACGCCCAGGTTGCCTGCTTCCATTCGGATGCATCTAGCTGCGAGTACAGTGAACGGGGTGCCGTTAGTGCGCCCAAAATCCGGTTGATGCCAGCACATTCCCCAGACTTTTCTGTCACCCCGCTTAGGCCTTGATGCCGGTAGACTTGCCGCACAATCGCAGTAGCACGACTGTGTCCACATCCGGTCGCTACCCTCGAAAACCTTCTCTCCCGCCCCGTTAGCGGGCTCACCGAACAACTGCACACACAGCCAGTTCCGTAGGTTATCCAGCCATCGAAATGTACTGCTGGACTGATCTTTTCATGGTTTCACCCATGAGAAGGCGCGTTATTTGCGCGTCGAAGCCGGGTCTTCCCGGCTTTTTTTGTGCCCGGCCCCGGTCGGGCACTTTCTGTTGGTACACCTCGCAAGGAGGTCAATATGGTCGTCTCGGGCGCGTGGAATCTGATCTGGATTCTGCCTGTGCTGGTGATGGTCTACCAAGCGGTGTTCTGCCGGCGCGATGAGCCGTCAGAACGCATCGTGGCCATCCTCGGTGGGCTCGCCGAGATCGTGGGCGCCGCCGCGGCTGCGCTTCGCGAGTGGCTTCGGTAGCCCCCTGAAATGAGCGTCCTTTCCGCCGGGAGAAAGCTGCCGATGCCGCCGTAGCCTCCTTGTGCGCGGACGTCCCCGTCAGCGGCTTCACGCGCATTACCACGCTGGCTTTCGCCTCGCAGTCGTCGAATCTCGATTTCGACGCGCGAGGCTTTTTCATGCCCAGACACGGCCAGGGGCCGCTCCTGCGCGGTCACATAGGCCGTCACATGGCGGACCAGCGACCAGTTGCGGGCGGCCTACTGCAGCACGAGGAATTGTCAATACCTGTGGATCGGCTTGTTTCAGGCGACCTCCGTTCCAGTTGATTCGGTCGGTGCCGAGTCCGCCGACGGGGTGATGTCGGTGGGTCGCTCGAGCAGTTTGCCTTTGTGGAAGATCGCGCCGGCCCGGACCAGAGCGACCAGGTGCGGTGCGTTGACGGCTCGCCAGCGGGCTTGCGCGGCGTCGATCAGCTTGTAAGCCATGGCCATTCCGGCGACGCGTGAACCCGGCCCCTTGGTCACCTTGGTCCTCAAACGTACCGTGGCAAACGTTGATTCGATCGGGTTGGTAGTGCGCAGATGGACCCAGTGCTCGGCCGGGTACTTATAGAACTCCAGCAGCACATCGGCGTCATCGACGATCTTGGCGACCGCCTTGGGGTACTTGGCGCCGTAGTCCACCTCGAACGCCTTGATCGCCACCTGCGCGTGGTCGATATCCTCGGCGTTGTAGATCTCCCGCATCGCCGCGATCGCCCCCGGATGAGCCGACTTTGGCAGGCAGGCAAGAACATTGGCCTGCTTGTGAAACCAGCACCGCTGCTCGCCGGTGGCCGGGAACACCTCACGCACGGCCTTCCAGAACCCCAGGGCCCCATCGCCGACGGCCAGCACCGGTGCGGTCATCCCGCGACGTCGGCACGACCGCAACAGATCAGCCCACGACTCGGCCGACTCCCGGTACCCGTCGGTGAGCGCGACCAGCTCCTTGCGGCCGTCAGCGCGCACACCGATCATCACCAGCAAACAGACTTCTCCTGCTCCAGGCGCACCTTGAGATGGATGCCGTCGACCCACAGGTAGACGTAGTCGGTGCCCGACAGATCACGGGCCTCGAAGGCCTTGGCCTCGTCCTGCCACTGCGTGGTGAGTCGGGTGATCGTCGTGGCCGACAAGCCGGCACCCGAGCCCAGGAACTGCTCCAACGCCGGACCGAAATCACTGGTCGACAAGCCATGCAGATACAGCAACGGCAACACCTCGGTCATCTGCGGCGACTTGCGCACCCACGCCGGCAGGATCGCCGAGGAAAACCGTTGCCGCTCACCAGTGTCCGGGTCAACACGTTTGTCATTGACCCGCGGCGCGGTCACACTCACCGCGCCCGCCGCGGTGAGCACCTCGCGCTCGCGGTGATAGCCATTGCGCACCACCAGCCGGTGCCCGTTCTCATCAAGCTCACCGGCATGAGCCTCGATGTAGGCGGCGACCTCAGCCCGCAACGCTGCGGCCAGCATCTGGCGGGCACCGTCGCGGACAATCTCATCGAGCAACGACCGCGACGAGCCAGCATCCTCGTTGGATGAATCCGCATCGTGAACTACCGTGAGCATGGGCGTACCTTCCCGAACCAGCGCGCCAACGCCGGCTCTTGATCAGACCTTCGACATTCAGATCATCCTCGGGAAGGTGCGCCCTTTCCTACGCCGCCTCGCCGAGGCTCATCCACAGACCTCCGATCTTGTTAACAGTCAAGCGGCGGCTCGTGTGGGGTGCGTCGGGGGTGGTCGGTATGCCTTGATTGGGTCGTAGGTTTGGCTGGTTTGCAGGCAGTGGTAGAGCTGGCCGAGCATGCGGTTGTAGAGGTGGCGCAGGGCTGCGGGGTGGCGGTCGCCGTGGTCGCGGCGTGTCAGGTAGTGAGCGCGGGTGGGTCCTTCGCAGCCGGCCGCGATGAACGCCCAGACGAATCCGACGGCGGCAAGTCGGTTGTTCTTCACGTGCCGGTGAGTGATGCGGATGCTGCGCCCAGAGGCTTTGGTGACGGGCGCCGACCCGGCGAACGCCTTCAATGCTCGGGCGTCGGCGAATCGTGTTCGGTCGTCGCCGATTTCGGCGAGCAGGCGGGCACCGGTAAGGTCGCCGACCCCCACAAATGAGGTGATGATCCTGTGGTCGGCGTGCTGGGCAAAGGTGGCGGCGGTGGCCTCGCCCAGCCGGTCGACGTTGGCGCACTCAGCGTCGAGGGTGGCCAGCAATGCGACTGCTTGGATACCGAAGGCGTCTTCGACCGGGGCGGGGTGTCGCAGCTGCGGCAGCCGCAGCTGCTGGTGGATTGTCGCCGCGAGCGTGGTCAGGCCGCGTTGGCGTCCGGCGCGGCGCAGGGCGGCGGTGATCTGCGGCTTTGACAGCCGCGCCGCCTTGGCCGGGGTGGCAGCGATGGCGAGCACCGCACGAGCTTCGGGTGCGGTGATTCCGCCGGGACGGTCGGCGAAGGCGTGCAGGAAACCCGGGAAATATTCCCGCAGCAGCGACCGCAGTTCGTTGCCGGCCCGGTTACGCCGCCAGGTGGCGTCCTGGTGGGCACGGGCCAGCACGGTGATCGATTGCGCCAGTTCGGTGTCGGCGGGTAACCGACGATGCTGGTCGATGTCGGTACGCAGGATGTTGGCCAGCGTGACCGCATCGCCGTGGTCAGACTTCTTGCCCGACATCGACGTCCGTTCCCGATAGCGGGCCACCGACATCGGGTTGATCGGGTAGATCGGTCGACCGCTGGCCCGCAACACGGCGACCAGCAACCCGCGCGGGGTCTCGATCGCGACCGGGATCGGATCCTCAGGGTCGTCGTCGGCATCGGCCAGCATGGCGGTCAGTTCGGCGAATCCGGCGACCGACTCGGGGATGCGCCGTCTGGCGACCAGCCGACCGTCGGCATCCACCAGCGCGACGTCATGATGATCCTGGGCCCAGTCGATCCCACACGTGACCATGGACAAATTTACCTCCTTGGTTGTCGAAATGTGTTGGGTGCGTGACCCTTTGTGAGAACGCGCGGCGCCCTAATAGCAAGGCTCTGATGGCCTGACCTCCGATTGAGCCGTTCGCGACCCCAGCAACCCGCACGACCCCCAGTCTTTGTCAGAGCTCAACGGCTCCCCGTCGATGAGGTGTCGATCGTGCAGGCGGGCTCGAACCACGTTCCCCACCCCAACCCCTTCCGAGGAGCAGCCGGTCACGACACGCCGACCTCGCCGTTCTCCCGGCAGGTCTAGCCGACCCCGGTATCGGTCAGGCGTTCCGTCGACACTCGCTGGCCGACCGCTCACTCGGAAGGTCGCAGAGCAGCCGGCGTTCCCGCCTGTGGAAGGGGGTCTAGCCCCGAGTTCTGATCAGGAATCGTCCAGTGCCCTACAAAGCTATTAGGTTCTGATCATTGCTCCTGCAGCACTCGACGGACCCATGTACCGATCGGGGCATTAAGGCAGCGACCGGACCCGGGCTCGCCCGACACCAGACGA
>NZ_JBYCLC010000377.1:0-5004 GCF_057473685.1 Mycobacterium sp. TH-M116
AGCGAAGCTGACCGTCCGCACCCCACCACACCAGGTCCCCGGTGCGATACATCCGCGCCCCCGGCGCCCCGAACGGACACGCCACAAACCGCGTCGCCGACAACCCGGGACGCCGCCAATACCCTGCTCCCACGCTCGAGCCCGCCACATACAGCTCGCCGACGACCCCCGCGGGCACCGGCTGCATCCATGCGTCGAGCACGAAGAAGGCCAGGTGGGCCAGCGGCACCCCGACGGGGCTGGCCGTGCTGTGCACATCGGCGGCGAGGATCTCCCGGAACGAGGCGTGCACCGTCGTCTCGGTGGTGCCGTACAGGTTCAGCAGGCGCGGCAAACCCGGGTGGTTGTCCAGCCACGGCGACAGACGCTGGGGTTCGAGCGCCTCCCCGGCGAACACCACGGCCTCAAGCTTGAGCTGACGTCCGAGCTCGGGTGCGAGCGCGTCCGCGGTCTGCAGCGCAGAGAACCCCGACGGGGTCTGGCTCAAGACGCCGACTTCTTCGGCGGCCAACAGCGCATGGAAATCTTCCGGCGAACGCGCCACCGACTCGGGCACCACGACGAGGCGCCCGCCGGCCAGAAGCGCACCCCAGATCTCGCAGACAGAGACGTCGAAGGCCAACGAATGCCACTGCGACCACACCAGCCCCGGCGCCAACTCGACGGCGAGAGAGTCCAGCAGCCCGATCACGTTGTGGTGGGTGATGGCCACCCCCTTGGGGACACCGGTGGTCCCCGACGTGTAGATCAGGTAGGCGATGTTCTCCGGGTCCGGCGCCGGCAGCGCGGTGTCGGACCGCACGTCGACGGCGGGATCGTCGAGATCGTCGACGTCGATGACCAGCAGATCGCGCCCGTCCAGCCGATCGCTCAACCCGGTGTTGGTGATCACCGCGATCGGCGCCGCATCGTCGAGCACGAACGCGATCCGGGCCGCCGGCACCGCCGGGTCGATCGGCACGTAGGCGGCCCCGGTTTTGAGCACCGCCAAAATCGCCACGATCGCCTCGGCCGAACGCGGCAACAACAGCGCCACCCGCTGACCCGGGCCTACGCCCTGACCGGCCAACAGGTTCGCCAGCCGGCCGGAAGCCTCCTCGACCTCGCGGTAGGTCCACGAACGCTCTCCGCAGGTGATCGCCGTCGCCTCCGGGGCGCGGGTCACCTGGGCGGCGAACGCCACCGGAATCGACGCCGAGGCGGTGGCCGGGCGGGTCAACACCGCCCGGTTGCCCCACCCGTCCAGCCCGCCAAGGTCACCGGCATCGAGTAGTTCCAGCGACGAAAGCCGCCGCCCGGGGTCGGCGGTCATCGCTGTGAACACCCGCTGCAGTCGCCTCGCCAATTCCGGGACGTCGAAATTCGCAAATGCCCCGCCCGCGCCCGCCGTACTGAGAAAAAGCTGATCGCCGGCGCCGGAGAAGATCAATCCGAAGCTGCCCACCTGGACGGGGTTGGTAAACGACGCCGATGCCTCCACACCGGCGAAGTCCATGGTCATCGTGGAGGGCATGAAGTTGACGCTCACCCGATCGGTCGGCTGACCGTCGCCGCGCGGGTCGGCTTTGCGTTCCAGGGCATGCACCGGGAACCGCTGATGCTGCAACGCTTCCCGTATTCGGGTATCGACGTGCTGACAAAAGTCGGCCACCGTGGTTTCCGGCGAGAGGCTCATCACCAGTGGCACTACCCCGGAAAGCATCCCGGGAATCATCTTCGACTCCGGACGCACCCGCCTGCTGACCGGGAAGTCGAGCACCACCTGTGAGCCCTGGGCACCCCACCCGCGCACCAGCAGTGCGCACGCCGCGGTGATCACCGATGACCTCGGCACCCTCCACGCGTCGGACAACTCCTGAACTCGCCGCAGGGCGACGGGGTCCAACCGAACCGGCGCAGAGGGCGCACGCTGCTCCCCCTCGCCACCGGTCGGGGACAACCGGTCATGCGGCCCGCTGTCCGACGGAATGTTGCCGGTCCAATAGGCCTGGTCTTCGCGGTAGTCGGTGGACGCTGCGTATTCCGACTCGCACCGAACCAGATCTTCCAGGGATCCGAAAAAGGACGGCGGAATGGGAGAGCCAGCAACAATTGCCGCGTATACGGTCGCAATCCGGTTGGCGAGCAGCGTGATTCCGGTTCCATCGATGATCATGTGGTGGAAGCAGCCGAACAAGTAGAACTCGTCCACCCAGGTCTGAAACAAGGCGAATTTGAACAGCGGGCCGGCCGGGGACATGGGCGTGTGCTGGATGGACAACGCCCTCGCGCGAGCCTCTTGCACCGGATGGCGCGCGTCGCTCAGGTCGTGGAAGTCCAGTTCGACGTCCGGGTAATCGATCGCCCGCTGGAAAACCTGGCCATCGGCCTCGACGATGGCGGCCCTGGCCGGTTCGGCCTCCCCCATCGCTTGACTGATCGCGCGCTTGAGTACGTCGGGATCGATCGTTCCGTCGAATCGCACAAGTACGCCGAGCTGCCACTCCGTACCGGCGTGACCCGTCTCCTGCGCAAGCCAAATGTCCAGTTGGCCCCGCGTCAGCGGAAGCGCCCGGTCATCACGTGTCATTCGGTCTACCTATCAACGCCCCAGTGCCGCGGCCAAGCGCCAACGCCGCTCTCCCGCGGCTAACCGTCAATGCCCTTGTCCCGCAGCCAAGCGCTCGCGCAGACTCTTCGGTCTGATGTCGGTCCAGTTCTGCTCGATGTAGTCCAGACACTCCGCGCGAGCCGCTTCGCCGTACACCACCCGCCAGCCGGAGGGAACGTCGGCGAAAGCCGGCCACAGGCTGTGCTGCTCCTCGTCGTTGACCAAGACGAGAAACCTGCCATCTTCGTCGTCGAACGGATTGATGCTCACCGCGTCTCCCGTACCCGTCTACTGGACATAGGTGTAACAAGTTCTAAACCATACTGGATGACCAGGGAGGTTGTCTTGGCCTTGGGGGAAATTCAGGTGTCGATCCCTCACCTGAAACCTACTCGGTGGTACTATCTGGCGCGCCGTACTCTGGAACCTTGAAATTCGCGGCGATCAGTTCACGGCCCCACGTCGCACGGTGCGTCGAGCGGGTGAGGGCGTTCGCTCACGAGGTTGCCGGCCGTGTTTTCGCCGCGACGACGCGCACCGACGCCTCGAAAGCCGCAGACCTGCACTGTTGATGAACGGCAATCGTGTGCCGACACATTGAGGCCCCGAGAAGATTCCGACCGCGGGTCGCCGTGTCGTTTGCTGGCCCCCGCCGATCGGCCGGCACGGTGCGGGGCCAACCCCGCGGTCTGGTTCGTGTCGCACTAGTTGCCCAGAACCGTTGCCGAAGCCGTCGGCGCGGCCGCTGCGCCGCCCGTCCGGGGCGTCGACGCCACGGCGACAACTGGCCTGATCGGCGCCGGAGTCCCGTCGACCGTGGCCGCGATGCCGACCGCGTCCTGGTGTCACCGGCTGTGTCACGGATTCAGCAGACGGAACCGGGGCGTTCTTTGCGATCGCAGACGTCGAGGCTACTGTAGGGGCGGCACAATTCGGTGAGGCGACGCAGATTTGATTGAGGCGACATCAATGGACAACCATGGCGAACAATCGGCGCAACTCGAATCGAAGGACAGTGCAACACCGGTCGCAATGTCTGCGCACCTCGCCGACGACCTTCTGTCCACGACCGCAGTCGGCTGGCGCAGCTTTTACGACAAACTCAGCAGGCGCCTGGAAGACATCGGGGTGGCCGACTCGTCGTTCTTCCTGAATTATGGCTACCTGCCGATCGATTCTCGCAATGAATCGGCATTCCCGATTCGCGAAGGTACCTTCAACGTCAACTCGGTCCGACTCGTGTTCGAAGTCGTCGGATCGCACGACCTCAATGACCGCACCGTCGTCGAAATAGGATGTGGGCGTGGCGGCAACTCCGCCCTTGTCGCGGAGAAGTTCAACGCCCGGGTCATCGGTATCGACCTGTCCTCGGAAGCCATCGGCTTCTGCAGCAAAACGCACACCAAGCCTTCGCTCGACTTCAAGGTCGGCGACGCCCTGAACATTCCCCTGGACGAAGCCGCCTGCGATGCAGTCATCAACATTGAATCGTCCCATTCTTATGGCAATCTGCCAAAATTCCTCAAAGAAGTCCGCCGTATTTGTCGGCCCACGGCCTGGTTCCTGCATACGGACTTCTTGAGTCCCGAGGACTGGGACTACGTGAGGACGCGTTTGAAGGCGCTGGGCTTTGTCACCGAGGACGACCGTGACATCACCGCCAACGTACTCGCCTCCCGAGATCAAGCGAGCAACAACTACGAGCAGGTTTATGGTGACGGAAATGCTCGCGTGGCCAACTTCCTTGCGCTACCCGGCTCCGCGATCTACGAGCAGATGCGGGCGGGCTTGTTGGAGTACCGGATACTGAGGTCTCAATTGCGTGCCGAGGCGGCATAGATTCTTCCCTTGCCGCACGGCATCCGCCTGTCGGTCGTTGGCCGATCGGCCGGTCTGCCGACGCCGCTCCCGAATCAGCAGCACTGCCGCAGGCCCCGATTTTCATGCGGGCCTGCATTGTCATGTGAACCCGGGTCATGTGAGCCCGGCCAGACCTTCAACGAGACAGGAGCATTCGACCGTCGCCATGGAGCACGAACCCACCGATACAGGTGAGAACAGGAAGCCGATTCTCGTGACCGGCGCACCCCGATCGGGCACAACCTGGACTGGTCAAATGATTTCGCACGCACCTGGCGTGGGCTACATACACGAGCCTTTCACTCCGGAGGGTGGCTTATTGAGCGGTTTCGCCAATCCTCTGACGCCGTTTCTGTACCTCACCGATGAGAACTCGCGCGAATACGAGAAATTTCTGGCACGCCTCGTGAACTTCAGGTACCCCCTACGAAGAAATCTGCTGCACGCCAAAAGCGTGCGAGACGCGCTACAAATGCTCTGGATCTTCAAGGATCTTTCCATGCACAGGTGGAGAAAGCATTCTGCGGTGGTCAAAGATCCGCTTGCCGTGTTTT
>NZ_JBYCLC010000378.1:0-2730 GCF_057473685.1 Mycobacterium sp. TH-M116
AAATTCGTGCACGTGGCCCAGTCGGTGCGCTGCTAGGCTCGACCTGCCGTGCACGGAACAGGTGCCGGGACCCGGCAAGCGCGAAGGGATGCACCGCGGTGAGTCGTTTGGCAGGCATTCACGACCTGGCGTATTGCTTCCAGCGTCTGGGAGGTGCGGGCAGCGCCGGCTACGCAGAGGACTGGGTCGGCCTCGGCGCGAACCTGGGCGCGCTCGCCGGCAAAGCGATGTGGTACGCGAAAGGCCAGTGGAAGACCCTGGTGGACGCGTTGGCCAAGTCGGGGAAGAGCGTGTTGCCGACCCCCACGGCCATTATCGACGTGACGATGGTGGCGGTTTCAATCGTGGATCTTTTCAACGGATTCGGGCCGCCCGACAAAGGCGCCGCATTCACCAGCGGTGTCGACAAACTCTCCAACGTCAAGCTGCAGCTGGAGGCGGCGGTTCCGGACGCCCGCGACTGGGACGGCCGCGCGGCGCAGGCCTATGCCGACCAGAACGCGGCGCTGCAGGCCCTCGTGGAGACGATGCAGCAGCTGGACAAGCAGATGCAGGCGCTGGTGGCCAACCAGGGCGCCGAGGTCCAAAAGGCGCACACCGCCATCTCGGTGACGCTGCTGGGCCTCGTCGTCGCCCAGGGTATCGCCCTGGCGCTCTACATCATTCCCATTGTCGGCGCCGAGATTTCGTGCGCCTGGCAAATCGTCGCCGCCTTCGCCGCGGGGGCCACCGTGCTGGCGTTCGAGATGTTCACGCTGGCGAATTCGATGTCGCTCGGCAACGAGGTCAACGCGGTGGCCCTGCAGTACGGCGAGGTGCAGAAGAACGCGACGCTGACGGGGTCGTTCTCCCGGATCCAGCTGCCCGAGGCGACGGAGACCAGGGTGGCCAGCTTCACGGCCATCTCCGAGAGCATGACCGGCATCTCGGCCTTCACGCAGCTGCCGACCGTCGCCTCGCTGGCCGGCGCCGCCGGCGCCGTCGGCCCGAGCGCCTCGGCGGACGCGCAGGCCAAGGTGAGCGCCTTCACCGAAACGCCCTCGGAGGCAACGCCGGTGGACGCGCCCGCCACGCCGCCCGCGCCGGCGTTCACGCCGCCGACGCTGGCCCAGGTGAGCGCGGCATCGGCGCAGACCGCGAAGATGTCCGGGCACGTCTCCCAGCACATGAACCTGTTCAACCAGACGATGGGATCTGTCCAGTCACTCGCCTCGATGGGCCAGCAGGGTCAGGGGGCCGCGGCACCGGCCGAGGAGGCCGTCGCCGAGGAGGCGGCCGCCGCGGCCGCTCCGGCCGAGGCCACCCTCGCGGGCGACGTCGAGGGAGCGGGCGCCGCGCTGGGCGCACAGGGTGCCGAGCGGGCGCCGATCGACGTCGCGGCGCAGGGCGCCGAAGCCGTGGCGAGCCCGCGCGACAGCAGCTAGAGCCGAGACAATAGGAGAACCACCCATGGCGGATCTGGCCGTCACCCCGGAGTACCTCGAGAAGCTCGCGAAAAAGCAGGACGACGCGTCGGGCAAGGCATCCGACGCGGCCACCGCGGCGGCCAAGATCGAAACGGCGGTCTGGGTGACCCACGGTGTGATCAGCGGCGTGTCCAACAGCGCGTTCACCGCCGCCGAGAAGGTCCGCGCCAACGCGGGCAAGAACATCGCGACCGCCGCCTCCGATCTTGCCGCGAAGCTGCGCACCGCCGACACGGTCTATGCCGGCGTCGACGAGGACCTGGGCGCCAGCATCGACAAGCAAGTGCTCGACCACTGATCATGTCCGGTCCCCTCATCGCCGGTGGTGCGGCGCTCATCGACGACGTCGTCGGCGTGGAGCTGACCGTGGACGGCCTGCTGGTGATCGCCGACCGGCTGCACCTGGTGGACTTTCCGGCAACCCTGGGAATCCGGCCGAACATCCCGCAGGAGGACCTGCGCGACCTCGTGTGGGATCAGGTGCAGCGTGACCTCATCATGCAGGGCGTGCTGGACCAGTACGGCCGGCCCCACCCGGGCGTAGCCGCGATGGTCGACACCCTCAGCAGGGCGGACCGGGCACTGGAGGGCCGGTGGTGGCGGCGCGACGCGGGCGGCGTCATGGTGCGATTCGTGGTGTGCCGCCAGGACGAACGCCACGTGATCGCGGCGCGGGACGGAGACCTGCTGGTGCTGCAGCTGGTGGCTCCCCAGGTCGGCCTGGCGGGCATGGTGACCACCGTACTCGGGCCCGCCGAGGCCGCCGACGTCGAACCGCTGACCGGCGTCGCGACCGAACTGGCCGGGTGCACCACCGCGGCCCAGTTGGCGCAACACGGCCTGGGGCCGGCCTCGGCCCGCCGTTACGCCGAGATCACCGCGGACCCCAGCGCCTGGGTGGAGATCGTCGCCACCCAGCGCCATCCCGGGGGCACGTCGACCCACACCGATGTCGCCGCCGGAATCCTGGACTCCGACCACGGCAGGCTGGTGTCCCTGCCGCGGCGCGTCGGCGGCGAGTTGTACGGCAGCTTTCTGCCCGGTACGCAGCAGAACCTGCAGCGCACGCTGGACGGCCTGCTGGAGTTCCTGCCGGCCGGCGCCTGGTTCGATCACGCCGAGACCGCCGCTGAGACCGACCACGCCTCCTACCGGGCCTGACTGCCGCAGCGACGAATTGAAGAAAGAGGACACGATGCCCCAGCCCGATCACGACGACCTGGCCGCCCTGGACTTCCACGGCCCCGACGACCATGACCACGGC
>NZ_JBYCLC010000379.1:0-24156 GCF_057473685.1 Mycobacterium sp. TH-M116
GTCAGCACCGGCGTCGATTCGCCGAGCATCGGAAGTGCTTGCCGCGCGGCAGTTTCCACGTCTGCCGCTTTGACTGCCAGCACCACCAGATCCATCGCCTCGGCCGGCGCGGTGGTGCTCGCCCGCAGCGGCACCACCCGGTCGGAGTCCGGGCCGGTGACCCGCAGCCCGTCCCGGTTGATCCGCTCGACGTCGGCTCGGTGGCGGTCGATGGCCACGACGTCGTGACCCGCGGCCGCGAGCCTGGCCGCATAGATGGAACCCATTGCCCCGCAACCGATCACCGCGATTTTCATCCGCAATCTCCTGCTCATTCGGTCAGCTGGGCGATGAGCCCCGCCAGGTCGGCCTTCTGCTCGAGCCCGAACCCCGGCGCGTCCGTGGGAGCGATCCGTCCGCCAACCGGCGCGCAACGATCGGGGTAGCCGCCGAACGGTGCGAACACCCCCGGATACGACTCGCACCCGCCCAAGCCGAGCCCGGCAGCGATGTGCAGGTTGAGCAGATGCCCGCCGTGCGGGAAGACGAACCGGCGGTCGAATCCGTTGCTTTCGAGCACGTCGAGCATCCGGGCATACTCCGAAAGCCCGTAGCTCAGGCCGGCGTCCATCTGGAACACATCCCGGCCGGGCCGCATGCCGCCGTAACGCACCAGGTTGGTGACGTCCTGGGTCGAAAACAGGTTCTCCCCGGTGGCGACCGCGCCGTCGTAGCCGGCCGTCACCGCGCGGTTGAGCTCGAAATCCAATGGGTCGCCGGGCTCTTCGTACCAGCGCAGGCCGCAGGGCGCCAGCGCGGCGGCCCACCGGGTCGCCTCCGGCCGGTCGAAGCGACCGTTGGCGTCCACGGCGACCCGGCCGGCATCGCCGACGATGTCGACGACGGACTCGACTCGCCGCAGGTCCTCGCGCAGGCCGGCGCCGCCGATCTTCATCTTGACCGCGTCATAGCCGGCGTCGAGGTATCCGCGCACCTCCGCGCGCAGCCGCTCGCACCCGCCCTCGGGGTGGTAGTAGCCGCCGGCGGCATACACCTCCACCGCCGCCGCGGGCCGCCGCCCGAAATGGCCGGCGATGGTCACGCAGGCGGGCTCGTCGGCGAGTTTGGCGTTGAGGTCCCAGCACGCCAGTTCCAGTGCGGCGGCGGCGGCCGCGCGATCCCCGTGCCCGCCCGGCTTCTCGCCGCGCAGCGCGCACGCCAGCACCTCGGCAGGGTCGATGCGCCCCGAGTTGTCGAGCAACGTGTGCGGGTCGGCGTCGAGCACGCGCGGGATCATCCGGTCGCGCAGGATCCCGCTCTGGGCGAAGCGGCCGATCGAGTCGAAGGCCACCCCCGTCACCGGCTTGCCGGCCCGGATGACGTCGCTGCGCAGCGCGACCAGCGAGACGGTGTGGCCGGAGAAGTCGACGACCGCGTTGGCGGGTGCGCCGTGCAGCGTTACCGGGCGCTCGACGATCGCGGTGATCCGCATCACCCCTTCTCAGGGGGTCCGGGTCAGCAGCACCGCCTGCTCGAACGGCAGCCTCCGGAAAATCGGCTGCCACCGGGGAACGACGTGCGCCGCCGCCTCGGCCTTGGGCATCACGCGCGGGTCGATCACACCGAAAGCCTTGCCGTAGCGGCGTATCCGCCCGCCCCCTGCGGCGGTCAGGTTCTTCAGCCAGTCGCGGTCGGGGCCGTAGGTCAACAGGATGGCCACGCCGGGCTTGCCGTCGATCTCGGCGCTGAAGACGGTGACCGGCGTACGGTACGGCTTGCCCGAGCGCCGGCCGGTGTGCTCGACGATGGCCAACGTGGGAGCCCAGCCGGCCCACATCCGCTGCACGGGGTTGGTGACACGTCGGTTGAAGCGAGCGAGCCCTTGCGGAAGTTTCATACCGACATCCAACTCGCTACGTGTGGTCGATCTCAAGGCCGCGACGTCGCTGGCGGTGGTGCGCGGTGACAACCCGATTGCGTCGATCCGGCGGCGCCGCGACGTGTTCAGCCCTTATGCTGATCGCGGAATCGCGTGCTGTCGCATCAATTTCACGACCAACAGTGGCGTAATTAGGGGGCAGAGGTGTCGTATTTGGTGGTCTCGCCGGAGCTGCTGGCGGCCGCGTCGGCTGACATGGCGAACATCGGATCGATGATCGGCGGGGCGAACGCCGCCGCGGCGGCCCCGACTACGGGAGTGCTGGCCGCGGGCGCCGACGAGGTGTCCGCCCTCGTGGCCTCGGCGTTCGGAGAGTTCGGCCGGCAATATCAGGTCCTCAGTGCCCAGGCCGCGCTGTTTCACGAACAGTTCGTGCAGCTGGTCACCGCGGGTGCGCACAGCTACGCGGCCGCGGAAGCCGCCGGCGTGGCCCCGTTGCAGAACGTCGGGCGTGACGTGCTGGGCGCGGTCAACGCGCCCACCGAGATGCTGGTGGGGCGTCCGCTGATCGGCAACGGCGCCAGCGGCGCCGCGGGCAGCGGCGCCGCTGGCGGGGCGGGCGGGATCTTGTTCGGCAACGGCGGCAACGGCGGCTCGGGTGCAGCTGGTCAGGCCGGAGGCAGCGGGGGTGCGGCCGGCCTGTTGTGGGGCAACGGGGGCAACGGCGGCAACGGCGGGGCCGGCGGCATCGGTGTTGCCGGCGGGGCCGGCGGCACCGGCGGCCACGGCGGGTTGCTGTTCGGCTACGGGGGCGCCGGCGGCAACGGCGGCATCGGCGGCAACGGCGTGGCCGGGACAGGCGGCATGCCCGGTGGGACCGGCATGCCCGGCGGTATCGGCGGGACCGGGGGGAGCGGCGGGTTGCTGTTCGGCGCCGGGGGGCACGGCGGCGCCGGCGCTCACGGCGGCACCGGCGGCCTCAGCGGCAACGGTTCGGCGGGCCTCGCCGGAGGCGACGGCAGCCTGGGCGGAGGGGCCAGCGGCTATGCCGGCGGTGCCGGCGGTGCCGGCGGTGCCGGCGGGATTCGCGGGACCGGAGACGTCTACGTCACCAACTCCGGCAGCAATTCGGTGTGGGTGATCAACCCCCGCACCGACGCGATCGTCACCTCCATTGCGGTCGGCACCGACCCGAGCGCGATCGCGGCCAACCCGACCGGCAGCGCCATGTACGTCACCAACACCGGCAGCAACACCGTGTCGATGATCGACACCGCCTCCAACACCGTCGTGGACACCATCCCGGTCGCCGGCGGCCCGAGCGGGGTGGCGGTCAACCCCACCGACACCGCCGTCTACGTCACCCAGGGGGGCACCGGCGACCTGGCGGTGATCAGCACCATCAGCAAACAGGTCGTCTACGACTACCCCCTCGGCACCTCCGCCAGCGGCGTGGCGGTCAACCCCGTCGGTGGCAGCGTCTACGTCACGATGCCCACGACCAACAACGTGTCGGCGATCACCGCCCTGCCCTCCAACGGCGCCCCGCACTACATCCCGGTCGGCGCCGGCCCGAACGGGGTGGCGGTCAGCCCCAACGGCAGCGGCGTCTATGTCGCCAACGAGGCCGGCAGCAGCGTGTCGGTGATCAACCCGAGCAGCAACACCGTCACGGGCACCGTCCCGGTGACCGGTGAGCCATACGGGGTGGCGATCAACCCCGTCAACAACAGCGTCTACGTCACCGACCACAGCGTCAACGACGGCAGTCTGTGGGTGATCAACCCCAACACCAACGCCGTCACCGAGACGATCCCGGTCGGCAGCGATCCGAGCGGGGTGGCGGTCAACAACCTCGGCAACGTCGTCTACGTAGCGAACTCCGGCAGCAACAACGTTTCGGTGATCGAGCCGTTCAGCGACACCCTCGTCGCCAACATCCCGGTCGGCCAAGATCCGACCGGGGTGGCGGTGGCGTGACCGGTCCCGGGCACCAACACCGTCGTTGAGTTGCGCGGGTCGCCGACGGCGAGCGCGGGCGGGCATGAGGTGGCGGGTCTGCTACACCCTGTAGTGGACCGTGTCGATCGGGCTGGGACACTGGTGGCCATGGGTAGTTCGGAGCGGACCACGACGTCGACCGCGCTGTCCGCGCGTCTGTTCGCCGACGCGTGCGCGCTCATCCCCGGGGGGGTGAACTCCCCGGTCCGCGCCTTCGCCGCCGTCGGCGGCACCCCGCGGTTCATCACCGGGGCGCGCGGCTGCCGGCTCACCGACGCCGACGGCAACCGCTACGTCGACCTGGTCTGCTCCTGGGGACCGATGATCCTCGGCCACGCGCATCCGGCCGTGGTCGGCGCGGTGGCCGAGGCGGCCTCCCACGGCTTGTCGTTCGGGGCGCCCACGCCGGCCGAGAGCGAGCTGGCCGCCGAGATCATCGCGCGGGTCCCCGCCGTCGAGCGGATCCGCCTGGTGAACTCGGGCACCGAGGCCACCATGAGCGCGGTGCGGCTGGCGCGCGGGTTCACCGGCCGCGCCAAGATCGTCAAGTTCTCCGGCTGCTACCACGGCCACGCCGACGCGCTGCTCGCCGACGCCGGGTCCGGGGTGGCGACGCTGGGCCTGCCGTCCTCGCCAGGGGTCACCGGGGCGGCCGCGGCCGACACCCTCGTGTTGCCCTACAACGACATCGAGGCCGTCCGGCAGGCCTTCGCTCGGTTCGGCGAGGAGATCGCGGCGGTGATCACCGAGGCCAGCCCCGGCAACATGGGCGTCGTGCCGCCGGCGCCAGGCTACAACGCGGCGCTGCGCGCGGTCACCGCCGAGCACGGGGCGCTGCTCATCAGCGACGAGGTGATGACCGGTTTCCGGGTGAGCCGAAGCGGTTGGTACGGAATCGATCCCGTGGCCGCCGACCTGTTCACCTTCGGCAAGGTGATGAGCGGCGGGTTGCCGGCCGCCGCGTTCGGCGGGCGCGCGGAGGTGATGGAACGGCTGGCGCCGCTGGGCCCGGTGTATCAGGCCGGGACACTCTCGGGGAACCCGGTCGCGATGGCCGCCGGCCTGGCCACCCTGCGGGCCGCCGACGACGCGGTCTACGCCGCGCTGGACGCCAACGCCGACCGCCTGACCGCGATGCTGTCCGAGGCGCTTACCGATGCCGGTGTGGCGCATCGGATTCCGAGGGCCGGCAACATGTTCAGCGTGTTTTTCGCCGAGGCGCCGGTGACCGACTTCACCGCCGCACGCGCCAGCCAGACGTGGCGCTTTCCGGCCTTCTTCCACGCCCTGCTGGACGCCGGCGTCTACCCTCCGTGCAGCGCCTTCGAGGCGTGGTTCGTCTCGGCCGCGCTGGACGAGGCCGCGTTCGACACCATCGCCGCGGCGCTGCCGCACGCCGCCCGGGCGGCCGCGGCGGCCACCGGAGAGGACCGACCCTGATGGCCGAACACACCCGGGTGCACGTGATACGTCACGGCGAGGTGCACAACCCGAACGGGATCCTCTACGGCCGGCTGCCCGGGTTCCGCCTGTCCGAGCAGGGCAGGGCGCAGGCGGCCGCCGTCGCCGGCGCGATGGCCGGCCGCGACATCGCCGCGGTGATCGCGTCCCCGCTGCAGCGGGCCCAGGAGACCGCCGCACCGATCGCGGCCCTGCACAACCTGTCCGTCGACACCGACGCCGACCTGATCGAGTCGGCCAACGCCTTCGAGGGCCGCCGCGTCAGCCCGGGCGACGGCGCGTGGCGCGACCCCCGGTTCTGGTGGCGGCTGCGCAACCCGTTCACCCCGTCCTGGGGTGAGCCCTACGTCGAGATCGCGGCGCGGATGAGCAGCGCGGTGGACAAGGCGCGCGCCCGTGGCGCGGGTCAGGAGGTGGTGTGCGTGAGCCACCAACTGCCGGTGTGGACGCTGCGGCTGCACCTGACCGGCAGGCGGCTCTGGCACGACCCGCGGCGCCGCGAGTGCGGGCTGGCCTCGGTCACCACCCTGGTCTATGACGGCGACCGCCTGATCGACGTCGAGTACTCCGAGCCGGCGGCGCCCTGTTGACCCCGAAGTTGACCCCGAAGCTGACCCCGAAGCGGCGCCTGGCGGTGGCGGCGGCGCTGGTGGCCGCGCTGCTGGCCGGCTGCACCGGTCGCGACGCGGTGGCCCAGGGCGGCACGTTCGAGTTCGTCTCACCCGGAGGCAAGACCGACATCTACTACGACCCGCCGTCCAGCCGTGGCCGTCCGGGCCCGCTGTCAGGGCCGGACCTGGCCGACCCGACGCGCACGCTGTCGCTGCACGACTTCCCCGACCGTGTCGTGGTGGTCAACGTGTGGGGCCAGTGGTGCGGTCCGTGCCGGGCCGAGGTCGCCCAACTGCAGCGCGTCGATGACGCCACCCGCAGCGCCGGCGTGTCGTTCCTGGGCATCGACGTCCGTGACAACAGCCGCCGGGCCGCCTTGGACTTCGTCGACGACCGGCACGTGACCTACCCGTCGATCTACGACCCGGCGATGCGCACGCTGATCGCGTTCGGCGGCAAGTACCCGACCACCGTGATCCCGTCCACGCTGGTGCTGGACCGCCGGCACCGGGTGGCGGCGGTGTTCCTGCGGGAGTTGCTCGCCGAGGACCTGCAACCCGTGGTCGAGCGGGTGGCCCGCGAGTCCCCGGACGTTCAGGCCGCGCCGCGATGAGCGGCTTCGCCCACATCGCCGCCGCCGGGCCGCTGGTGCTGGCCCTCGGCGTGTGCCTGCTCGCCGGGCTGGTGTCGTTCGCCTCACCGTGCGTGGTGCCGCTGGTGCCGGGCTATCTGTCGTATCTGGCGGCCGTGGTCGGGGTGGACGCGCAGCCGCCACCGGGTGCGCACCACGCCTTGTGGCGCCCTGCGAGTTCGGCCCGGTGGCGGGTCGCGGGGTCGGCCGCGTTGTTCGTCGCCGGGTTCACGACCGTGTTCGTGCTGGGCACCGTCGCCGTGCTGGGCATGACGACCACGCTGATCACCAACCAGTTGCTGCTGCAGCGCGTGGGCGGCGTGCTGACCATCGTGATGGGACTGGTGTTCGTGGGCCTGATCCCGGCGCTGCAGCGGCAAGCGCGGTTGCGCCCGCGGCAGTTCACGACGGTGGCCGGTGCGCCGCTGCTCGGCGCGGTGTTCGCACTGGGCTGGACGCCGTGCCTGGGCCCCACGCTGACCGGGGTGATCACGGTGGCCTCGGCCACCCAGGGGGCCAACGTCGTTCGCGGGATCGTGCTGGTCATCGCCTACTGCCTGGGTTTGGGAATCCCGTTCGTGGCGCTGGCATTCGGCTCGGCGGGGGCGGTGGCCGGCGTGAGCTGGCTGCGGCGGCACACCCGCGGCATCCAGATCTTCGGCGGCGCGCTGCTGATCGCGGTCGGCGCGCTGCTGGTCACCGGGGTGTGGAACGACGTCGTGTCGTGGCTGCGCGACGCGTTCGTCTCCGACGTCAGGCTGCCGATTTGAGGCGGGTACTCGCCTGGGGGCGCAACACCTGGCGCACGCTGACCTCGATGGGTACCGCGCTGGTGCTGCTGGTCCTGCTCGCGCTGGGCGCCATCCCCGGTGCGCTGCTGCCCCAGCGCAGCCTCAACGCCGGCAAGGTCGACGACTACATCGCGTCCCACCCGCTGATCGGCCCGTGGCTGGACCGCCTGCAGGCCTTCGACGTGTTCTCCAGCTTCTGGTTCACCGCCGTGTACGTGCTGCTGTTCGTCTCGCTGGTGGGGTGTCTCACCCCGCGCATGATCGAGCACGCGGACAGCCTGCGCGCCACACCGGTGGCCGCGCCGCGCAACCTGACCCGGCTGCCCAAGCACGCCGAAGCGCAGCTGCACGCCGGCCCCGGGGAGCTGAACGCCCTGGCCAACACGATCGCCGGGCGGCTGCGCGGCTGGCGCACCGCCATCCGCCAGCAGGGTGGCGGTGCGCCCGACACCGTCGAAGTGGCCGCGGAGAAGGGCTATCTGCGCGAGTTCGGCAACCTGGCCTTCCACTTCTCGCTGCTGGGTCTGCTGGTCGCGGTGGCCGTCGGCAAACTGTTCGGCTACGAGGGCAACGTGATCGTCATCGCCGACGGCGGACCCGGTTTCTGCTCGGCCTCTCCGGCCGCGTTCGACTCGTTTCGGGCCGGCAACACCGTCGACGGCACGTCGCTGCACCCGATCTGCATCCGGGTCGACGACTTCGCGGCGCACTACCTGCCGTCCGGGCAGGCCACCTCCTACGTCGCCGACATCGCCTACCAGGCGGGCGGTGACCTCGCCGCCGACAGCTGGCATCCCTACCGGCTGGAGGTCAACCACCCGCTGCGCATCGGCGGCGACCGCATCTACCTGCAGGGCCACGGATACGCTCCCACCTTCACCGTGACATTCCCGGACGGTCAGACCCGCACGTCGACCGTGCAGTGGCGGCCCGACAACCCGCGCACCCTGCTGTCGTCGGGCGTGGTGCGCATCGACCCGCCCGCCGGCAGCTACCCCGACCCCGTCGAGCGCCGTAAACACCAGATCGCGATCCAGGGCCTGCTCGCGCCGACCGAGCAGCTCGACGGCACGCTGCTGTCCTCGCGGTTCCCGGCCCTGACCGCCCCCGCGGTGGCCGTCGACGTCTACCGCGGCGACACCGGGCTGGACAGCGGCCGGCCTCAGTCGCTGTTCACCCTGGACCCGCGGTTGCTCCAGCAGGGCCGGCTGACCCGGGAGAAGCGGGTCAACCTGCGCCCCGGCCAGGAGGTCCGGATCCAGCAGGGCCCCGCGGCGGGCACCGTCGTCCGCTTCGACGGCGCCGTCCCCTTCGTGAACCTGCAGGTCTCCCACGATCCGGGTCAGGTCTGGGTGCTGGTTTTCGCCGTCACGATGATGGCCGGTCTGGTGATGTCGCTGCTGGTGCGCCGGCGCCGGGTGTGGGTCCGTCTCACGCCGGCGGGCGAAACGGCCCCGGGTACGGTGAACGTCGAAATGGGTGGTCTGGCCCGCACCGACAACGCCGGTTGGGGCGACGAGTTCGAGCGACTGACCGGGCGACTGCTGGCTGGCCTCGGCGACCCCGGCGGCAGCGAGGCTCCCCCCGCGTCCGTAAGGAGTTCTCAGGTGGACATCACATGAACACCCTGCACGTCAACGTCTCCCTGGCACGCTACTCGGACTGGGCATTCACCTCGGCCGTGGTGGCCCTGGTGGTCGCATTGCTGTTGCTCGCCGTCGAGCTGGCCTACGCCGGCGGGCGCCGCGTGGACCGGCGCGAGCGGGTGGCAGCGGGCTCCGTCGGCGCCGACAGCGCCGTTCCCGGCATCGTGGACGCTCTCCCCGTGCGGCCCATCGACGAACGCACCGGTCGGGCCGGGCTGGCCGTGGTGTACCTCGGCATCGGGCTCCTGCTGGCCTGTGTCGTGCTGCGCGGTCTGGCCACCCTGCGCCCGCCGTGGGGCAACATGTACGAGTTCATCAACCTGACGTGTCTGTGCGGCCTGCTCGCCGGCGCCGTCATGCTGCGCCGCCCCCAGCACCGCCCGCTGTGGGTCTTCCTGCTGGTGCCGATCCTGATCCTGCTGACGGTGTCGGGCCGCTGGCTCTATACCAACGCCGCTCCGGTGATGCCCGCGCTGCAGTCCTACTGGCTGCCCATCCACGTGTCGGTGGTCAGCCTCGGGTCGGGGGTGTTCATGGTCGCCGGCATCGCCAGCGTGCTGTTCCTGTTGCGGACGTCGCGGTTCGGGGACCCCGAGAGCCCGGGCGCCGAGGGCACCCTGGCCCGAGTCGTGCAGCGGTTCCCGGATGCGCAGACGCTGGACCGCATCGCCTACCGCACCACGATCTTCGCGTTCCCGGTGTTCGGTTTCGGCGTGATCTTCGGCGCCATCTGGGCCGAGGAGGCCTGGGGCAGGTATTGGGGCTGGGATCCCAAGGAGACGGTGTCTTTCGTCGCGTGGGTGGTGTACGCGGCCTACCTGCACGCGCGGTCGACCGCAGGGTGGCGGGACAGGAAAGCGGCCTGGATCAACGTCGTGGGGTTCGTGGCCATGGTCTTCAACCTGTTCTTCGTTAATCTGGTGACCGTGGGCCTGCATTCGTATGCGGGCGTGGGCTGACATACGGGCGACCGACCACATCACCGATCCAGGGGGAGCGCACGTGTCCGAGGAGCCGACGACGGGCGTCGAAGGGCCCGATCAGCACGCAAGGCATTTGCCTGTCCAGGGGCCTCCCGGACAGCAGGGTGGGGCACCGGCGGAGCCCAGCGGCGACACGCCGACCCGCGCCTTCACCGGTTTCCGCACCGAGCGGCGGCTCTCCGGCCCGGGCAGGCAGACCGGTATGCCGCCCGGCGCGTCTCAGTGGCCGTCCACCCCGGCCACCGGGATGACGCGGGTCGACCCGACGGCCTACGGGGCCTACTACACCGGACCGGCCGAGGCGGAGCCCACGCAGATCCATCCGGTGCCGGCAGTCCATCCGGTGCCAGCCGTGCCTTCGGGGCCGCGCCGTCCCGAGCCGCTGCCGCACACCCCCTACCCGGAGCTGTCCACCAGCATGCTGTTGCGCCCGGTGAAACCGCCGCCCACCGAGGGCTGGCGCCGGTTGCTGTACGTGTTGTCCAACGGGCTGATCAATGTCGGCGAGAGCGCCCGGGCCGCGCGTTACAACAACCTGGTGGCCCAGGTCAACCAGCCGCTGCGGGGTTGCTACCGGATCGCGTTTCTGTCGCTGAAGGGAGGGGTGGGCAAGACCACGATCGCCGCCACGCTGGGCGCGACCTTCGCCGACATCCGCGGCGACCGGGTGGTGGCCGTCGACGCCAACCCCGACCGCGGCACCCTGAGCCAGAAGGTGCCGCTGGAGACGGCGGCGACCGTGCGCGAGCTGCTGCACGACGCCGGAAGCGTGGAACGCTACAGCGACGTCCGCCGGTACACCTCCAAGGGGCCGAGCGGGCTGGAGGTGCTGGCGTCGGAGACCGACCCCGCGGTGTCGGAGGCGTTCAGCGCCGCCGACTACGACCGCACCCTGGACATCCTGGAGCGGTTCTACGGACTGGTGCTCACCGACTGCGGCACCGGGCTCCTGCACTCGGCGATGTCGTCGGTGTTGAACAAGGCCGACGGACTTGTCGTCGTCAGCTCGGGCTCCATCGACGGCGCGCGGAGCGCCTCGGCGACGCTGGATTGGCTGGACGCACACGGCCACGAACATCTGGTGCGCGACGCGATCGCCGTGATCAACGCGGTGCGCCCGGGGACGGGCAAGGTCGACATGGACAAGGTGGTCGACCACTTCGCGCGCCGGTGCCGCGCCGTGCAGACCATTCCGTTCGACCCTCATCTCGAGGAGGGTGCCGAGATCAGCCTGGACCGTTTGCGGCGCGAGACGCGCGAGGCGCTGGTCGAGCTGGCAGCCGTCGTCGCCGACGGGTTCGGAGGAGACCAGCGCAACCCGGGTCCGGTCTGAGAGCGTTCAGTGGGGGTTGTTGTCCCCATGGCCCAATCGTCGGAGGAAGTCGGGATCGTCGTCGGGCCCGATGACGCGGCTCTTGGGCCGGTTGTTCTGCATCCGCGCCGCACGCCAGCCGACGTAGATGAGGGTCCCCAGAACCAGGACGACGAGCAAGTAGAGCACTCAACACCTCCTTGAGCGAATATACCCGCGTCGTAGGCTCGACCCGTGGGCGAAGATTCTGTCGACAAGGGCATCGAAGGCGCCGAAGACCGAAGCGTCGGTGTGATCGGCGGTGTCTTGCCCTACGCGGCAGCGCGGTTGCTTCTCGTGGTCGTGCTCACCGGTGCCATCTACGGGATTGCGCGGCTGCTGGGGGTAGCCCAGTTCCCCATCATCGTTGCCGCGCTCTTCGCGTTGATCATCGCGATGCCGCTCGGCATCTGGTTGTTCGGCCCGCTGCGCCGACGCGCGACCGCGGCGCTGGTGACCGTCGGGGAACGCCGTCGCCGGGAACGACAACAGCTGCAAGCCCGGCTGCGCGGCGAGGACGTCGGTGAGGATGTCGCCGAGGACTAGCCCGATCAACGCGCCAGCGCCAGCGCCAGCGCCACGGCGAGCGCCCAGACGATCATCGCCAGGCCGGTGTCGCGGAGCACGGGGATCAGCGCGGGGCCGGTGCGGCCGGATCGCACCGGGCCCGCGGCGCGCAGCGCCAGCGGCGTGGCCGCCAAACCGAGGGCGCACCACGGGGTTGCCGCCGTCAACACCAGGGTCAGCGCCCCAGCGGTCGCCAGCAGCGCCTGATACAGCGTGCGGGTGCGGGCATCGCCGAGGCGCACCGCCAGGGTGATCTTGTGCGAGCGCGCGTCGGTGGGGATGTCGCGCAGGTTGTTGGCCACCAGCACCGACGACGACAGCGCCCCCGCCGACACCGCCAGCACCAGCCCCACCCAGTCCACCCGCAGCGCCTGGGTGTACTCCGTGCCCAGCACGGCGACCAGGCCGAAGAACACGAACACCGCGACCTCGCCGAAGCCGGCGTAGCCGTAGGGCCTCGACCCGCCGGTGTAGAGCCAGGCCCCCGCGATGCAGGCGGCGCCGACGGCGATGAGCCACGGCGCGGACACCAGCGCGAGCGTGACACCCGCGGCCGCGGCGACTGTCAGGCCGGCCAACGCCGCAGCCAGCACCGAGCGCGGCGCGGCCAGCCGTGACCCGACCAGCCGTACCGGCCCAGCCCGGTCGTCGTCGGTGCCGCGGACGCCGTCGGAGTAGTCGTTGGCGTAGTTGACGCCGACCGTCAGCGCGACCGCGACGCCCAGCGCCAGCAGCGCCTTCCACCACACCGCGGCGCTCAGCCACGCCGCGGCGCCGGTGCCCGCGACGACGGGCGCCACCGCGTTGGGCAGCGTCCGCGGCCGCGCCCCCGAGATCCACTGCCCGAAACTGGCCACGGCACCATCCTGCAACATCCTGCAGCGTTCCCGCCGACAGCCATGAACCAGAATGGGCGGATGCTCGGGGTCATCGGCGGCAGCGGCTTCTACACGTTTCTCGGATCCGGCGCTCGCACCGTCACCGTGGACACCCCCTACGGCCGGCCCAGCGCGCAGGTCACCCTCGGCAGCGTCGGCGGGCACGAGGTCGCCTTCCTGCCCCGCCACGGCGCCGCCCACGAATACTCGGCGCACACCGTGCCGTACCGGGCCAACATGTGGGCGCTGCGCAAGCTCGGGGTGCGGCGGGTCTTCGGCCCGTGCGCGGTCGGCAGCCTCGACCGGGCCAACGGTCCGGGCACGGTCGTCGTGCCCGACCAGCTGGTCGACCGCACGAGGGGCCGCGCTGACACCTACTTCGACTCCGGCGGCATCCACGTCGATTTCGCCGATCCGTACTGCCCGACCTTGCGCGCCGCAGTCACCGGCCTGCCCGACGTTGTCGACGGCGGCACCATGGTGGTGATCCAGGGTCCGCGGTTCTCCACCCGGGCCGAGAGCCGGTGGTTCGCCTCGGCCGGGTTCGGCCTGGTCAACATGACCGGCTACCCGGAGTCGGTGCTCGCGCGTGAACTCGAAATATGTTATGCGACAATAGCTTTGGTGACAGATTTGGACGCGGGCATAGAGTCCGGGGATGGCGTGAAGACCGCCGAGGTGTTCGCGCAGTTCCAGCGCAACGTCGAGCCGTTCAAGAAGCTGGTGCGCGCGGCGATCGCCCGGGTGTCCTCCGAACGCAACTGCACCCACTGCCTGCCGCACACCGGCGTGACGCTGCCCGTCGAGCTGCCGTGAGGGTGCTGCTGACCGGCGCGGCCGGTTTCATCGGGTCGCGGGTGGACGCGGCGCTGCGGGCGGCGGGTCACGACGTGGTGGGCGTCGACGTGCTGCTGCCGGCCGCGCACGGCCCGGACGCGGTGTTGCCGTCCGGGTGTCACCGGGTCGACGTCCGCGACGCCGGGGCGCTGGCCCCGCTGCTCGCCGGTGTCGACGTGGTGTGCCATCACGCCGCGATGGTCGGGGCCGGCGTGGACGCCGCCGACGCGCCCGCCTACGGCGGCCACAACGACCTGGCGACCACGGTGCTGCTCGCGCAGATGTTCGACGCCGGGGTGCGCCGCCTGGTGCTCGCGTCGTCGATGGTGGTGTACGGGCAGGGGTGCTACCACTGCCGCGAACACGGACCCGTCGACCCGCTGCCGCGCCGGCGCGCCGATCTGGACGCCGGGGTCTTCGAACACCGCTGCCCCGTCGGTGGGGAGGAACTGCGGTGGCGCCTCGTCGACGAGGACGCCCCCCTGCGGCCGCGCAGCCTTTATGCCGCCAGCAAGACCGCGCAGGAGCACTACGCGCTGGCCTGGTCGGAGGCGACGGGCGGATCGGTGGTGGCGCTGCGCTACCACAACGTCTACGGCCCCGGGATGCCCCGTGACACCCCATACTCCGGCGTGGCGGCCATCTTCCGGTCCTCCGTGGAAGAAGGCGCGCCACCAAGGGTTTTCGAGGACGGCGGCCAGATGCGTGACTTCGTCCACGTCGACGACGTGGCTGCCGCCAACGTGGCCGCGGCGGCCTGCGACCGCGGCGGGTTCCTCGCGGCCAACGTGTGCTCGGGACAGCCGATCTCCATCATGGAGGTGGCGTCGGCGCTCTGCGATGCGCGCGATGGTTCGCTGTCTCCGGTCATCACCGGCCAGTACCGCAGCGGCGACGTCCGCCATATCGTCGCCGATCCGTCCCGGGCCGCCGAGAAGCTGGGCTTCCGGGCGGTCATTCAGCCGCGAAATGGCCTGCGCGACTTTGCTTTCGCGCCGTTGCGTGGCTAGGTTCCCCGACTATTTCGTGTCGGGCGGGGACCGGAAGATCCTTGGCTTCGGCACGGGAATCTGCCCCGTCGCCGTGTCGTCACCGCGAAAGATCCGCGGTCCTGGCCCCACCTTCGGCATCACGGTGGTGGGGTGCTCGGTGTCGGCAATGGGGGCGCCCGTGGGGATGCGGGTCGTCGCCGCCGCCGAGGGCGGGGCGGGGCGGGGCACCCGGGCGCGTGTGGTCGGCGGCGCCGACGGCCGGGTCGGGGCGGCACGCGTGAAAGGGCGCTGCTGTCCCTGATGTCGGCGGCGGCCGGTGAGGATCGCCGCGGTCAGGATGCACAGGGCCAACCCGCACAGCGTCACGTCGAAGACGCTGGTGATCTGCTGGGCGAGGTCGTTGCCGTACACCGGGTTCTGTGCGGTGGCGTTGGGCGTCTCCTGGAACCGCGGCGCCAGCGCGACGCCCAGCACGACGCGTGAGATGCTCAGGGTGGCGACAAGCCCGCACAACGACGACACCAGCCGCGCCGAGACCGCGTCGTTGGCCAGGTTGACGCGCAGCCAGATCGCCAGAGTCGCAGTGAGCAGGTCGAAGCCGGCCAACACGAGGCTGTCGTAGCGGGAGAACGGGTAGTTCAGGCTGACCGCGACCGCGAGGTCGGTGAGCCGCATGGCCATCGACCCCAGGCACCAGACGGCGATCAGCAGCAGGCCGTTGCGGGCCGCCGCTCGCCAGGCGTTCGCCTCGGTCGTGCCGGCGCTCCGGTGCCCCAGGAACGTGCGCGGCGCGAACGTCGCCGCGGCCGCCGCCCAGGCGAGGTAGCCCTCGAACCCCACGCCCGCTGTCGAGGTGTTCTGCGCGATGCCGCGGAATGCGTCGACGTCGCGGCCCACGGGCAGGGTCCACACCAGGATGCCGGCGGCCAGCGCCGACGCCCCGAGCGCCACGGTGGCCAGTCGGGAGGCCTTGGTGGTGCGGACGAGCCAGGTGGACGCGACGAGGACTGCGGCCAGGGCCACCACCCCGTACACCATCGCGCTGGTGATGACCGCGACGTTCTGCTTGCCGAACCCGGAGCCGTCCAGCGCGTACTTCACCCGCCAGTACAGGTTGAAGCCGAAGCTGAGCGTCGCCCCGAGCATCGATGCGTAGCCAAGGACCCGGACGAGTGGGAACCGGCCGTCCGCTTGATCGGTGCCGGCCGGCTGCGCGCTCAACAGCGCGCCCGCGACACCGAGCCATGCCCCCGGCCCGACACCGCCCGGAACGTGCACGGTGCCGGCGAAACGGACCGTCTCGAACACGTCGAACCCGACGAAGGCCAGTACCAGGAGTAGATAGGGCACGTTGAAAACGACGCGGAGCCGTCCGGCCACTGCGGGACGGGACCGAACGGGGCCCAGTCGCGTGACGCCCAGGGACAGCAGCGACAGCAGCGTCACCGCGAACAGCGCGGTGAACGCGGTGACGCTGCTGTGCGGGATCCCGAGGCCGAAATACACGTTCCACGGCAGTAGTGGTGCGACGACGAGCAGGGCGGTAGCCGTCAGGTCGGGGACCGTGGTCCACCCCGTGGCCCGGTGCGCGGCGGCCGCGGCCAGGCGCTGAGTCTGCCCTCCGACAGGGCCGGTAGGCGTGTCGTCGATGCTGTGGTTCACGAGGCCCCCCGGGTCTCAAGGACGGTCACCGCCGGCGCGAGTTCGGTGGGCCCGCCGGGGAACACCCCGGCCGGCCGACTGCGCTGTGCGCTTGCGACCATAGTCTCTGTTCGGAAGCCGCGGTGGCGGCTGCCCGCGGGTGTCGCCGAGCGGCGACCGTGCCGTCGTTCGCCGACGCTGGTGCGGTTGCGCTCGTAGGTGAAACTGGTACTTGCGACGGTATCGCAGTGTAGTGATGCCGGGACATTGCTGGCTGCGGGGTCGCCAGCCGAAGGAGAGCCGGGATGGACGTCGTTTTGGGGGTCGCGGTCGCTGGTCCCGTTGCTCGCTTGGCCTTGCTGGGCCCCGCCGGCGGGGGCAATGACGTGATCGACCAGTCCGTTGTCGAGCTCGGCGACAACCCGGTCGGGAACTTGACCGAGACCGTGGTCGGCACGAACCGGCTGCTGGTCGACGAGAGTCACCGCCTGGTCGGCACCCGGCTGTGCTGGACGGACAATCCCAAGGCCGAGCAGCTGCGGCGGGCGCTGGAAAATTCCGGTGTCCTCAACGTCGCGGTGCTCCCGGAGTCACACGCGCTGGCGGCCCTGATGCGGGCGGCCGGGCGGCCCGGCGCGGCGTTGGTGGTCGACGACGAGACGGCGACGCTGTCGCTGATGGGCTCCGGCTCCGGCTCCGGCCCCGGCTCCGGCCCCGGTTCCGGCGAGGCGGAAGCGCCGCCAACCCTGTTGGCGTCGGGGCCGCTGGCCGGCGGCGAGGCCACCGCGACGTTCGACACGCTGATGGCCAGGCTCGGCGAGCATCCCGGTGCTCCCGACGAGGTCTATCTGGTCGGCGCTTCCGATCACGCCGCCGCCGAACTGACCCGCATCGCCGACCAGATCGGTGATGCCACCGTCCGGGTGCAGATTCCCGACGACCCTACGTTCGCCCTGGCCCGGGGCGCGGCGCTGGCGGCGGCCCCGACCGTCGGTGCGCCGGACGCCACGCGGGCAGCGCCGATGCTCACGGGTGACGAAACGGCGATGCTGCCGGGCGGTGATGCGACAGCCCTTGCTCCCGCGCCCGAGCCGGACGCGGAGGAACAGCAGCTGGCCTACTCGATGGCCGGCGACTCCGAGCTGGTGCCCACGTTCGACGAATACGGGGACCGGTACAGCGACGAATACGGCGACCTGGACGACGGCCGGGCGCCGCTGAACCGGCGCGCGTTGCTGATCGGCAACGCCGTCATCGCGTTCGCGGTCATCGGGTTCGCGTCGCTGGCCGTTGCGGTGGCGATCGCGGTGCGGCCCACCGCCAGTCAGGAACCCGTGGTGGGTCACCAGAACGCAGTCCCGGGCAAGTTCATGCCGTTGTTGCCGACCCAACAGCAAGCCCCGGTGCCGCCACCGCCGCCGGACCGGCCCGACGCAGGGTTCCAGGGCGGCACAATTCCGTCCCCGTCGAACGGAGGCGTAGCCCCCAAGCTGGAGTCGCCACCGGCCGGGGGCGGCCCCGCTCCGAATGTGCCGTTGGCGCCCGAAGCCCCGCCCGTGCCGGGCGGCCCGGGCTTCGTGCCCAACCCCCTCCCCAATGTGCCACTTCCCGTTCCGATCCCCATCCCGTTCCCGGGCTGGCAGCCGCAGTACCCGAACCCGGCGGCGCCAACCTACACACCGCCGACGACGTCGAGCCCGTCGACGACGTCGAGCCCGACGAGCCCGTCGAGCCCGTCGACGACGTCGACAACGTCGAGCCCCACGACGTCGAGTCCGCCCACGACGTCGAGTCCACCCACGACGTCGAGTCCGCCCACGACGTCGAGTCCGCCGACAACGTCGAGTCCGCCCACGACGTCGAGTCCGCCGACAACGACCTACAACCCGCCGACAACGACCTACAACCCGCCGTCCACGACGATGGCCCCCGTGACCCCCGCCGAGCCGTCGACCATCCCCAGCACGCAGCCCCAGACTCAGGCGCCCCAGACTCAGGTGCCCCAGACTCAGGCGCCCCAGACTCAGGTGCCCCAGACTCAGGTGCCCCAGACTCAGGTGCCCCAGACTCAGGCACCCCAGACTCAGGTGCCCCAGACTCAGGTGCCCCAGACTCAGGCACCCCAGCCGGTGGCGCCGAAGCCGCAGACCCCGCAGGAACCGGGCGGTGCGGGCGGCGGGCATCACGGCTTCGGGTTCTGAGCAGCCGCCCATGCCGGTCCTTGACGCCCCTGTCACGGTGGTGCTGCCCTGTCTCGACGAGGCCGAGTCGCTGCCGGCCGTGTTGGCGGCCATTCCCGACGGCTACCGAGCGCTGGTCGTCGACAACGACAGCACCGACGACACCGCCGGCGTCGCGCGCCGCCACGGCGCCCGGGTTGTCGTCGAGCCTCGGCCCGGGTACGGGTCGGCGGTGCACGCGGGGGTGGTCGCCGCGACAACCCCGATCGTCGCGGTCCTCGACGCCGACGGTTCGCTGGACCCCGGTGATCTGCCGCGGTTGGTCGCTGCGCTCGAGGACGCCGACCTGGTGATCGGCCGGCGCCGGCCTGTGGCGGGACTGCACTGGCCATGGGTCGCGCGACTGGGCACCGTCGTGATGAGCTGGCGTTTGCGCGCCCGTCACGGCCTGCCCGTGCACGACATCGCGCCGATGCGGGTGGCGCGGCGCGAGGCGCTGCTGGATCTCGGCATCGTCGACAGGCGCTCCGGCTATCCGCTGGAACTGTTGGTCCGTGCCGCGGCGGCCGGCTGGCGCGTGGTCGAGCTGGACGTCGGCTACGGTCCCCGGACCGGCGGCAGATCCAAGGTCAGCGGGTCGCTGCGGGGCAGCATCATCGCGATCCTGGACTTTTGGAAGGTGATCTCGTGACAGTGCTGCCCGTCACGCTGCTGGTCGTCGCGAAGGCGCCGGAGCCCGGCCTGGCCAAAACGCGGCTCGCCGCGACGGTCGGCGAACGTGTCGCCGCCGACATCGCAGCGGCCGCGCTGCTGGACACGCTGGACGCCGTGGTGGCCGCCCCGGTGGCCGCGCGGGTGGTCGCGCTGACCGGCAACCTGGAAGCCGCCACCGGGGCCGCCGAGATCCGGCGGCGATTGGAGTCGTGCACCGTGATCACGCAGCGCGGCAAGGACTTTGGCGACCGGCTTGCCAACGCGCACGCTGATTCCGCGAACGGGTATCCGGTGCTGCAGATCGGGATGGACACCCCGCAGGTGACTGCCGGGTTGCTGGCCGGTTGCGCGAAACGCCTACTCGCAGCGCCGGCCTTACTCGGCCCGGCGTGTGACGGCGGGTGGTGGGTGCTCGGGGTGGCGACGCCGGCGATGGCCGAATGCTTGCGCACCGTTCCGATGTCGCGACCCGACACCGGAAAGCTCACCCTGAAGGCCTTGCGCGCCAATGGAATCGAAGTTCAGCTTGCAGATGAATTGTCCGACTTTGACGTAGTCGACGACATCGCCGCCGTGTACTCGGCGTGCGCAGCCGAGAGCCGATTCGCGCGGGTTGTCCGCGCAGCCGGGCTCTGACGACGGCGATCGCAGCGTTTCAGCGGTCGGCGCCGGGACGAGGCTGCCCCGGTAGTCAAAGATTGCGGTGTCGATCACCGTCCAGAGCCCGTTCGGCGACGGCCCCCGCGGAACGGAGTCTCGATGTCCACCACTACCACCGTCGCCGCCGCCGTCACCAGTCACGCCGGTGCACTGGTCACCGCCCTCGTCGTGCTCACCGGCAGCATCTCTGTGTCCGCCGGTGCAGCCGCGGCCGACCCGAACCAGGACGCGCACTTCCTCGATCTGCTCGAACAGGAACAGATTCCCGCGCTCAAGGGAGTGCCGAGCCTGATCTCCACCGCCCACAAGGTCTGCCACGAACTCGACGGCGGCATGGCGGTGGACTCCCTCGTGGACGACATGAAGGACCATGCGCTCATCAACCCGTCCTGGCGCGGAGTCCCCGAGCGTCGCGTCATCTCCACCGTCACCCGGTTCATCACCGCGTCGGTCGAGGCCTACTGCCCGGTCGACCGCAGCAAGATCGTTTCCATCACGGCTGCTGCGGGGCAGTCCGGCGCTCCGGCGCATCCTGTCTCCCTGCGCGCCCGGGTACTTCCCCTGGGGGGACTCACCCCCGATCCGCCGGACATTCCGGCGCCACCGCCGGACGTACCGCCTCTGGTCTCGCCCCCCCGGCCGGTTGCGGCACCGCCTCCGCCGAAACGATTGCCCTCCCCGCAGCGGTCGCCGGCCCTTGCGCAGGCCCCGCAACCGGGCGGCGGCATCGGCGACGACGGGGCGAATGGCAGCGGGGGTGGAGGCGGCGAGGGCGCAGCTCCGGTCCCGCCGTCGGCGCCCATGTCACCGGGCTGGGTCAGGCTCGCGCCCTGAGAGGCGCCCCAGCCTCTACCAGTGCGTCACGATCACGCTGTTCACCAGCAGTGCCCCGGCGGCGTTGACCGCCAGCCACACGCGATGCGACCGCACTGGCAGCAACGCGGGCGCCGCGGTCAGCCAGACGGTGAACGGCAGCCAAATCCGTTCCACCTCAGCCTTGCTCAGTTCGCTCAGGTCCGCGCTGAGGATCGCGGTCAGCACGCCCAGCAACACCAGATGCAAGCCGCAGCGGCGCCGGATGGCGGCCACGTCGAACACCCGGGGCAGCCCGGCCACACTGCCCAGCCCGATCGCGCAGACCACGCAGGCCAGATTGGCCCACCACCAGTGGGCGAATGGCCGGTTCTTGGCGATACCCTGCCAATAGCGTTGCTGCACAAGGGTGTAGCCGTCGAACCAGGAAAATCCGGCAACGGCGAACGCGACGGCAACCGTCAGTGCCGCGGCAGCGGCCGCGCCCAGTGCCCGCAGGGCGGCGGGCCGGCTGCGCGCCGACACCAGCACGGCCAGCGCCGGCAGCCCCATCAGGATCAGGCCATAGCTGAGGAAGACTCCCCATCCCAGCAGCAGACCCGCACCGGCGGCCGCCAGAGGGGGGAATCGGACCGTCCGGTGGACTGCCACCGCCAGCAGTGCGATACCCCAGGCCGCGACACCGGCGAAGTATCCGTCGGCCGAAACTGCCACCCAGATCGCCGTCGGGGCCACGGCGACGAACGGCGCGACCAGCCGCGCGGCGGGCTCGCCGGCCAGCGCGCGGACCGCGACGACCACGGCCGCCGCCGCGCTCGACCCGGCCAACAGGCACAACAGGCCGGCCCAGACGCCGCCGTGCAGGCCGATGCGGTCCATCCAGACGAACGTCAGCAGCGCACCCGGCGGATGGCCGGAGACGTGTGTCGTCCAGGAATTCGGCTGCCCGTCGAGGATCCGGCCGGCGAACGCGCGCACCGCGGCGGGGATGTCGGTGATGCCCGGAACCTCGTACAGATACTCGTCCCGGGTGGTCAGCCGGCCCGCAAAACCCCGCTGCCAACCGTCGATCAGCGCCAGCGCCAACGCCCACGCGCACGCGGTGGCCCAGGTGCACAGAGTCAATATCCGCCACGAAAGCCGTTGAGCTACAGCGTTTCCCCACACCACCGCGGCCACGGCCAGCAAAATGGCAAGCCCGCTGCCCCAGCCGGCATGAATCTCCCACGCCCCGAAGATCGGTGCCGCACCGGCGTGTGTGGCGAACCTTTCCGGACCGACGCCGTGCAGCGGCGTGACGCCGATGTGGATGCGCGGCAACACGAACGCGGCCGCCACCACGGCAACCCCGACCGCGACCGCCGCCACCTCCCTGGCGTATCCCCGGAGCGCGATCGTCACGATCGACGAGCCTACTGACGAGGGGAGAACCGCCGCACCAGCGCGCCCCGGTCGAGCTTGCCGATGCCGCGGCGCGGCAGCGCATCGAGGACGTGCAGTTCGCGGGGTGCCGCGGTGGTGTCCAGTGTGTGTGCCACGTGGTCGCGCAGGGCGTCCAGCGCCGGCGGGGCGCAACTGTCGACGGGTACCACCGCGGCGACGACCCGCTGTCCGAACCGGTCGTCGGGCAGGCCGAACACCGCGCACTCGCGCACCCCGGGGTGGGTGCCCAGCGCCGCCTCGACGAGTTGTGGCAGCACCGTCAACCCGCCGGTGCTGATCGCGTCGTCGGCGCGGCCGAGCACCGTCAGCACACCCGCGTCGTCGAGGGCGCCCACGTCGTCGGTGCGAAACCAGCCCGGCTCGGCGAACGGGTCGGGGACGACCGGGTTGCGGTAACCCTTGGCCAGCGTCGCGCCCCCGATCACGACGCGCCCGTCGCCGCTCACCCGCACCCGGATTCCGTCGAGTGGGACACCGTCGTAGACGCAGCCGCCCGCGGTCTCGCTCATCCCGTAGGTGCGCACCACCGTGACGCCGGCCGCAGCCGCGGCGTCCAGGACCCGGTCCGGTGCCGGCCCGCCGCCGAGCATCACGGCATCGAGTTCGGCGAGGGCGGCCGCGGCTGCCGGGTCGGCCAGCGACTTGGCCAGCTGGGCGGCCACCAGCGAGGTGTAGCGGCGTCCGGCGCCCAGCCGGCCGATCGCGCCGGGCAATTCGGCGGGATCGAAGCCGGCGGAGACGTCGAGTTCGACGGGCTCTAGGCCGGCGAGCACGCTGCGCACCACCACCTGGATCCCGGCGATGTGATGCGGCGGCAGGGCCAGCAGCCAGGCGCCCGGCCCGCCGAGTCGCTCATGGGTGGCCGACGCACTGGCCCGCAGGGCGGCGGCGGTCAGCAGGGCACCCTTGGGGGACCCGGTCGTGCCCGACGTCGTCACGACGAGCGCCACGTCGTCGTCGACGTCCTCGCCTATTCGCAACCCGACCCGCAATGCGCGCAGCGCCTCCGGGTCGGGGTCGGCCGGCACGGCCAGCAGCGCGGGACCGCGCCCGTCCAGCATCCGTTCCAGGGCGGGCCGCAGCACGGGAACGGCGCTGCCCGCCGGGACGGCGAGCGCCCGCAGGACGGCTATGCCTGCTCTCCGTTGCTGTGCTCGTCGTCGAACGGCCAGCGCTGCGCGGCCAGCCGCGCCCGCACCCGCTCGACGTCGGCCGGCGACGGCAGCTCGTCGGTGATCTGGGTGATGGCCACGCCGATGTCGATGTGGTCGAGTTCGTCTCGCTGGATCAGTTCATCGGCCACTGCGAGAACCTCGTCGTGGCTCAACCGGCGGGTGAGCAACGCGAGGACCGCGAAGGTGTCGGTGGGGGGAACGCCTTCGGGGTAGCCGGCGCGCAGCCAGGCCACGATCGAGCTGAGGAATCCGTTCACTGTCCAACCTGTTCCGGGCGTGGGCTCGGCGTTAGTGAAGACCCGGCCCCGATCCTACGTGGTCTTTGCTCCGAGGAACGGATACCCGGTGTGGTGCGCGATGAAATCCCGGGAGATGTAGGCCAGGGCGAGCAGGATCACGACGACCACCACCGCATAAATCGCCCAGGCGAGCCCGGTCAGTGCCCGGTTACGCTGCGACGCGGCGCCGCTGGTGGTGATGTCCCCGGCGCCCATGGCCTGCAGCCGCAGCCCGAGGGCGAACAGCCCCGGCAGTGCGGCGCCGGCCAGCATGCTGAACACCAGGATCTTCAGGGAGGCCTGGTAGTTGAACCACTGGCTGAAGCCGCTCATGACAGGTTCCCCGCACCGACCGTGGGGTCCTCGGAGCCCGACCGGGGCGGTGGGCCGGCCTGGGCCGTCATCACCCCGGTCGACGGCGGGAGCTCCTCCGGCGCGTCCAGGCCCGCGGTCAGGCTGCCCTCCCATTCGGAGTTGACGTTCTTGTGGTCGACCTTGACCTTGCGCGACCGGATGTAGATCACGGTCGAGACGGCGACCAGCAGCCCGAAGCCGATGATCGCGCCGGGGTATCCGCCGATGAGGTGGACGATCCAGTAGGTCACCGCGCCGACGAGCCCGGCCAGCGGGAGGGTGACCAGCCA
>NZ_JBYCLC010000380.1:0-8362 GCF_057473685.1 Mycobacterium sp. TH-M116
GTTGCCGAACGGAACACCGCTGGCATTGCGCAGTGATGCGACGTATCTGGTGACCGGCGGGCTGGGTGCGATCGGCTTGGAGGTCGCCGGCTATCTGGCCGCGCACGGGGCCCGGTATCTGGTGCTGACCAGTCGGCGCGCTCCGGGCGAGGACGCGCAGCAGCGCATCGACGCCCTGTGCGAACAGCACGGCTGCGACGTGCGTGTCATCGCGGCCGACGTCGGCAATCCGCACGATGTGGCTCGGCTGATGACCACGGTGCAGGCAGAGCTACCGCCGCTGGCTGGCATCGTGCACGCCGCCGGCGAGATCGGCAACACCCCGCTGCAAACCCTGGACGACGACGAGGTGGACCGCGTCTTCGCCGGAAAGGTTTGGGGTGCTTGGTATTTGGCCGAGGCCACCGCCGACGTCAAGCTGGACTTCTTCCTGAGCACCTCCTCCATATCCGGGGTGTGGGGCAGCTTCGGGCAGAGCGCCTACGGCGCGGCCAACGCCTTCCTCGACGGGCTTGCCTGGCGGCAGCGTGCGCAGGGCGTCCCGGGGATCAGCGTCAATTTCGGACCGTGGATGTCGGGGTCGGCGGGCATGGCCGACGCGGAATCCCGTGCGCACCTGGACAAGCGGGGCGTCCGGGGGTTGTCGCCCGCCGACGCACTGGCGGGCATGGCCGACCTCATGGCGTCGTCGTCCGCGCAAGGGGTGGCAAAGGGTCCTGTGCAAGGGGTCGCACAAGGAATAGTGGCCCGGATCGACTGGGCCAGCTTCCTGCCGCTCTACCAGATGGCGGGCAAGCGAGCCTTCCTGGCGCAGCTGGAACGCGAGGTGCCTCAGTCGGAGTCGGCGCCGGCATCGGCGTCGGATGCCACCCAGCTGGTGGACCGGCTCGCCGCCGCCCCGGTGCAGCAGCGCAAGAAGCTCGTCGTGGACTACCTGCGCGACGTCGTCGCGGAGGTGACCCGCATCGACGCGGCCGGGATCCGCGACGAAGCCGGGTTCTTCGATCTCGGCATGGACTCGCTGATGGCCGTCGAGATGCGGCGCCGCGTCGAGCGCGCCGTGGGCAAGGAGCTGCCGTCCACCCTGGCGATGGACTATCCGCGCCTGGTCGACGTGGCGGATTTCCTGCTCGGCGACGTGCTCGGCATCGACGCGAAGGCGGGCGCCAAAGCGGCGGCCCAGCCGGCCGCGGTCGTCACGACGAACGCCGAGGAGCCGATCGCGATCGTCGCGGTGGCCTGCCGCTTCCCGGGTGCGCCCGATCCCGAAGCGTTCTGGGAGGAGCTGGCCGGCGCCGTCGATGCGATCCGCGAGATCCCCGAGGACCGCTTCGACGTCGACGAGTACTACGACCCGGATCCCGAAGCGCCGGGCAAGATCTACACGCGCTACGGCGGATACCTCGAAGGGGTCGACGGATTCGATCCGGAGTTCTTCGGCATCTCCCCGCGCGAGGCCGTGTGGATGGACCCGCAGCAGCGGCTGATGCTCGAAATCGTCTGGGAGGCCCTCGAAAGGGCCGGGTACGCGCCGTCGTCGTTGCGCGGCAGCAAGAGCGGCGTGTTCGTGGGCGTGGCCGCCAACGAGTATTCGCAGCTGCTCAACGCCAACTCGGTCGAGACGATCGAAGCCCACTTCATCACGGGCAACGCGCTCAACGTCATCGCGGGCCGGGTTGCCTTCGCGCTCGGCCTGGAAGGGCCGGCGATGGCAGTCGACACCGCCTGCAGCGCGTCGCTGGTGGCCGTCCATCAGGCCTGCCAGGCACTGCATTCCGGTGACTGCGACATGGCGCTGGCCGGTGGGGTGAACGTGCTGGTGAGCCCGGCATCCATCGTGGCCACCTCGCGTGCCAGAATGCTTGCCGCCGACGGCCGATGCAAGACCTTCGACGCCGCCGCGAACGGCTATGCGCGCAGCGAGGGCTGCGGGGTACTGGTGCTCAAGAGGCTCAGCGACGCCGAACGCGACGGAGACCGGATTTGCGCAATCATCCGGGGCACCGCGGTCAACCAGGACGGCGCCTCCAGTGGTTTGACCGTGCCGAACGGCGGCGCGCAGCAACGGCTCATCGCCACCACGTTGGCCCGCGCCGGTCTGGCCGGCGGGGAGGTCGACTACCTCGAGGCGCACGGCACGGGCACGTCGCTGGGTGACCCGATCGAGGTGCAGGCCGCCGCGGCCGTCTACGGCGCCGACCGTGACGCGGACCGGCCGCTGCTGATCGGGTCGGTCAAGAGCAACATCGGCCACCTCGAGTCGGCGGCGGGCATCGCCGGCCTGATCAAGGTCGTGCTGTCGTTGGAGCACGAAATGCTGCCGCAGAACCTGCACTTCGCGACGCCGTCGCCGAACATCCCGTGGGACTCCCTGCCGGTGCAGGTCGTCGACAAGGCGAGGCCGTGGCATGCCGACGGCCGGCCGCGTCGCGCCGGAGTGAGTTCCTTCGGATTCTCCGGCACCAACGCCCACGTGCTGATCGAGGAGGCGCCACCGCGATCGGCGGACGCCGACGAATCCTCGGACGCCGCACCCGACGTCATCGGGGCGCCGGAGTCGGGCGCCGTAGTGGACGGCTTCGGTCTGTTGCCGCTGTCGGCGCGCTCGCCACAGGCGCTCATTGCGTTGGCGCAGCGCTACGGCACCTGGCTGGAGGCTCATCCACAGGTCGACATCGCCGACGTGTGTTTCACCGCCGGGGTGGGGCGTTCGCATTTCGAACACCGGGCTGCGCTCGTCGTGGATTCGGTAGCCGGTGCCCGCGAGTTGCTGGCCGAATTGGCCGAGAACCGGCTGGGTCCGGGTGCGGTGCGCGGCGAGTGCGGTGACCCGCCGAAGACGGCGTGGTTGTTCACCGGGCAGGGCAGTCAGTACCCGGGGATGGCGCGCGAGTTGTTCGACACCGAGCCGGTGTTCGCCGAGACCGTACAGCGCTGTGCCGACGCGGTCGACGGCATGCTGCCGCGCCCGTTGCTGGAGGTCATGTTCGACACAGACGGCTCCGACAACGGAGAAACGCTGCGGCACACCTCGTTCGCGCAGCCGGCACTGTTCGCCGTCGAGATGGGCCTGGCCCGGCTGTGGCAATCGTGGGGTATCGAACCCGACGTGGTGCTCGGCCACAGCGTGGGCCAGTACGCGGCGGCGTGCGTGGCCGGGGTGTTCGGCCTCGAGGACGGGGCACGGTTGATGGCCGAGCGCGGCCGGCTGTTCGGCAACCTGCCCGAGGGCGGCCGGATGGTGGCGGTGTTCGCCGACGCCCAGCACGTCGAGCGCGTCGCCGACGAATTCCCGCACGTGTCCGTCGCGGCCTACAACGGCCCCAACACGGTGTTGTCGGGCCCGGCCGCAGATCTGGAGCAGGCTGTCGGCAAGTTGACCGCGGACGGAATCCGGTGCACCTGGTTGGAGACCAGCCACGCCTTCCATTCCGAGCTGCTGGATCCGGTGCTCGACGAATTCGAGTCCTACGCAAGCAAGTTCGAATTCGCCGTCCCGGCCATGCCGCTCGTGTGCAACCGCACCGGCGCGGTGCTCACCGCGGACACCCCGCTGGACGCGAAGTATTGGCGGCGGCATTCCCGCCAGCCGGTGCAGTTCGCCGAAAGCGTGCAGACCGTGGCCGCGCTGGGCTGCTCGGTGCTGATGGAGATCGGCCCGCAGCCGGTCCTGACCGGCGCCGCGGTGCAGGTCTGGCCGGATTCCTCGGCCACTCCGCGTACCGTTGTTTCGCTGCGCAAGAATACCGACGACCGGCACCAGATCGCCGAAGCGCTGGCCGCGTCCTATGTTGCCGGGCATCGGCCCGTGTTCGCCGCGCTGTATCACCGGCCACACCGGCGAGTCGAACTGCCCACCTACCCGTTCCAGCGGCGTCGCTTCTGGCCGAAGAACGCCGACATCCGCGGCGTCGACGGTCAGGGTGCCGCCGGATCCGGAATCCTGGGCAGTGTCAAGGATCTCGCCTCCGGCGACATGGTCTACACCAGCCGGTGGTCCACCAAGACGCAGCCGTGGCTGTCCCATCACGTCATCTACGGCACTGTCGTGGTTCCCGGCGCGACGTACGCGGCGATGGCCTTGGCCGCCGTCGGGGCACCGGCGCAGGTGCGCGAAGTCTTCTTCTACGAACCGATCATCCTGGGCGACAAGGCGTCCCGGGAAGTGCAGTTGACCGTGCATCCGGTCGAAGACGGCGAATTGACCTTCCAGGTCCACAGCCGCCCGTACGGTGACCGCGAAGCCGACTGGTCGTTGAACGCCGACGGCCGGATCGCCTCCGGCATCGAGGACGAGCCGGCAACCGAGTCGGCAGAGTCCATCGACGCCGCGTGCGAGCGGCTGAGCCGCATGCGTCCGCAGCAGCTGTTCGACACCTTCGCCGACCTGGAGCTGCAGTGGGGGCCCACGTGGTCCACGTCGCTGAAATCGCTGTGGTCCGGCGACGGCGAGGCGGTCGGCGATATCGCCATCGGCGACGAACTGGCCGAACAGCTCGGTGGCGAGCCGGTCCATCCGGTGCTGCTGGATCTGTGCACCGGAGTCGCCTTCCCGGCCTTCCCGGCGGCCCTCGTGGGCGACGAAGACGGACTGCCCGATCTGTTCCTGCCGCTGCGGTACGGGCGGGTGGAGCTGCGGGAGACGCTACCGCGGCGTTTTTATTGCCGCGCGCGGTGGCAGAGCGGCGGTTCGGACAGCGAAACGCAGGTCTTCGACCTCGATTTCGTCGACCGCGATGGGCACGAGCTGGGCAGTATCCGCGAGTTCGCGGTCAAACGTGCGCCCCGGGAGGCATTGCTGCGCGGGCTCGGCGGCGACGCCACCCGAAACCTCTACACCCTGGGCTGGGAGGAGACGCCGGCGCCGGAACCCGGCATCGCCCCCAAGGGTGATGTCACCTGGCTGATCGCCGGATTCGACGAGCTGGCCGCCGACGTGCCCGGTGCTGTCACGGTGGACCGCGGTTCGGCTGCGGACTCCTGGAAGCAGCAACTCGCACTGGCGCAGGAACGCGGTGCCCCGGTCTCCGGAATCGTCTGGCGCAGCGCCAACCGGCCCGCCGCGGAAGAGTCGAGCGCTGAATTCGCCGCGCGGGTGGAAACCGAGATCGACCAGTTGCTCGCAGTCGTGCAGACGCTGTTGGCGCAGCAGGACCTCAAACTCAGCGGCGGACTGTGGATCGTCACCCAACGGGCCGTGGCGACCGAATCCGGCGAGCCGGTCGATCCGGGGCAGGCGGCGCTGTGGGGCCTGGGACGCACCATCATCGCCGAGCAGCCGAGCCTGCGGTGCCGGCTGGTCGACTCCGATGGATTCGGCGACGCCGTGCACTCGCTGGCGGGCCTGCTCAGCGCACCCGTCGAAGAACCGGAACTTGCTCTGCGACAAGGAAAGTACTTGGTGCCACGGCTGCTGCCATGGGCGCGCAGCGGGCATCTCGCCGTACCGCGCGCCGCTGACTACTTCCTGGCACCGACCGAACGCGGCGCGATCGACAACCTTCGTCTGTATGAGACGGTGGTCGCGCCGCCGGAGGCGGGCCAGGTGCAGATCCGGGTGGAGGCCGCAGGCCTCAACTTCCGCGATGTGCTCAACGTGCTCGGCCTGTACCCGGGCGACCCGGGGCAGATCGGTGGCGGTGACCTCGCCGGCGTCGTCACCGAGTTGGGTGGCGGTGTCACCGGGTTCGAGGTCGGTCAGCGCGTCTTCGGCTTCATGCCCGGGTCGTTCGCCACCCGGGTCAACGTGCCGGCCCAGTTCCTGTCGCCGGTGCCCGACGGCATCAGCGCCGTAGGCGCGGCGACCATCCCGGCCGGGGCGCTGACGACACGGCTGGCATTCGACTGGGCGAAGGTCGGCCCCGGTGACCGGGTGCTCATCCACGCCGCCAGCGGTGGCGTCGGTCTGGCCGCCATCCAGATCGCGCAGCAGTGCGGTGCGACCGTGTTCGCCACCGCCAGCGCCTACAAACGCGCCAAGCTGCGGGAAATGGGAGTGGAATACATCTACGACTCGCGCAGTACGGATTTCGCCGATCAGATCTTGGCGGACACCGGCGGTTCGGGTGTGGATGTGGTGCTCAACAGCCTCACCAACGAGGGTTTCATCGCTGCGACCGTGCGGGCCACCGCCCAGGGCGGCCGTTTCGCCGAAATCGCCAAGCGGGACATCTGGACTCGTGAACAGATGGCGGCAGCGCGTCCTGACATCTCCTACGAGATCATCGCGCTGGACGCGTGCATCGAGCAAGAACCCGCGCGGGTGGGGACGTTGCTGGACGAGGTGGCCGACAGCATGGCCAACGGCTCGCTGGCACCGATCGCCGTCGAGGTCTACCCGGTGACGGAGGCCAAGGCAGCGTTCCGGCGCATGCAGCAAGCACGTCACATCGGCAAGATCGTGCTGCAGATGCCGCAACCGCTACAGCCGCGCGCCGATCGGACCTACCTGATCACCGGCGGGCTCGGTGCACTCGGCTTGTTCACGGCGGCCTATCTGGCGCAACTCGGCGCCGGTGACATCGTGGTGACCAGCCGGCGCGCGCCCGATGCCGACGCGCAAAAAACCATCGACGACATCATGGAGCGCCACCGGTGCCGCATCCACGTCTTCGCGGCCGACGTCGGCGACGAGGCGCACGTCGACGCGTTGCTCAAACGGATCCGGGAGGAGTTGCCGCCGCTCGCGGGCGTGGCGCACCTGGCGGGTGTGCTCGACGACGCGCTACTGAACCAGCAGAACCTGGAACATTTCCGGACGACGCTGGCGCCCAAGGCCTTCGGTGCCCGCTACCTGGACCGGTTGACGAAGGACGACGATCTCGACTTCTTCATCCTGTACTCCTCGGCCGCCAGCGTGCTCGGGTCGCCCGGCCAGGCCAACTACGCCGCTGCCAACTCCCTGCTCGACGGCCTTGCTGCCGACCGCAGGGCACACGGCCTGCCCGCAACCGGCATCAACTGGGGTCCGTGGGCCAAGGGCGGCATGGCCACGTCGCATGCCGCGCGCGCGAACCTCAGTGCGCAGGGCCTGATTCCGCTGGAGCCTGCGGCCGCACTCAACGCGCTCGCCGAGGTGGTCGCCAACGGAACCGGGCAGGCAACCGTCATCAAAGCCAACTGGCAGCGTGCCGCGAAGGGGCTGGGCGCCTCCCGTCCGACTCTTCTGGCGCACGTGCTGCCCAGCGCTGCCACCGCGACACGCGGTGACAGCGAGTTGCTCCGGCAGTTGCACGAGGTGCCCGAGGGGGAGCGCGGTAGTTTCCTCACCGACTACCTGCGGCGCGAAGTGCAGAACTTCCTGCGGCTGGCGCAACTGCCGGCCGCGACCAGCCGGTTCCTGGAGTTGGGGACGGACTCGCTGATGGCGGTCGAGTTCAGCAACCGGTTGCTTCCCCAGTTCGGCGGCGCCTTCACGATCAGCGCGACCGCTGTCTTCGACTACCCGACGATCGGGGCGCTCGCCGAGTACCTGGCCGCTCAGGTGCCGGAGCCGGGTGAGGCGGACCCGGTCGGTGCAGCCGAGCCCTCGCAGTGATCGCCGGGAACGGGTAGGCGCTGCCACCGGCGACACCGCAATTCGGAAAACTCACCGGACGTCTGCCGCAGAAAGCTGACAACCGATCGTCCAACGGCGAGGCTCAGCCGGACAAGGGTGCCCGGTATGGTGTCGCCATCACCAATCGGAATCTGCGTAGAACAGGCTGGCTACGTCACGTGTCCGCTCTTTGATAGTGACAATTTCGCGTTCGCTGAGCCGGTTCTTCCAGTTGAGGACATTCAGTCTGCTGTTTCGCCGGAGATTGAACTCGTCGTCTCTCACCTGTTCCAACGGGTTAAGGGTGATCCGACGCTTGGGCTGCTGCCCGCTCGTGCTTTCGGCAATGGAGGCGCGGACGTCCTCCGTGAATTCCAGGCCGAACTCGGCATAGATTTTCCGAAAACTGTCCACAGGATTCATTGACAGGTCTTCGTGCGTGACGAAGAGCCACGTTGGATAACGTCTGCGATATTCGTCCACCACAGAATAGATGCAATTCCACCACAGCGCCCCTTCAAGAATAATGTCCTGCTCATTCTCGGCGCAATAACGGATTTCGGACTCGAAATCGCCCAGTCGGGTTTCGCGGATGAGTTGCGGTTGTGCCAGGAACGTGTTGAAGTCCACTCTCCAATTCAGGACCTTCATGCTCGAACAGACCGCCGCAGGATTCCGTATGGTGACCACAACATTCATATCGAACCGGTGCGCGAGCCAGGGGGCGGAAAACACGGCAAGCGGATCTTTGACCACCGCAGAATGCTTTCTCCACCTGTGCATGGAAAGATCCTTGAAGATCCAGAGCATTTGTAGCGCGTCTCG
>NZ_JBYCLC010000381.1:0-9782 GCF_057473685.1 Mycobacterium sp. TH-M116
GAGCCCGCTGTGGGCTTCACCTGCACCCGCGGTGAATTGGCTGATCGGCAGGAATCTTTACGCACCGCAGGCCCGGGTGCAGCACCAGCTGATGGGCAGCGCTGTTATCAGACGCCTACCAAAGGACGGCCGCCATGTCGCGGTTGTCCGAGCACACGCTGCGCACCGCGGCTTCGATGTCGGGGGCGTTGATGATCTGCAGGTCTCGCACCGTCACCGGGCGGCCCGCGCGTTTCTGGGCGACAACGCGGGTGTCGCGGAACCCTTCGGCGCGTTCGATGACGTTGCGGGCGAACCGGCCGTTCTGCATGGCGTCGATGCCGTGGCGCCCGCCGGGAGTCATGTAGTTGCGGATCGTGGTGGCCGCGTGCAGGAATGCCTCTCGCGCGGCGTCGTCGAGCAGACTGGCGCGCGGCTCGGCGTAACGACGCCCGATCTCGACGATCTCGGACGGCGAATACGACTCGAACCGCAACTTGCGGTTGAAGCGCCCGGCCAGGCCCGGGTTCACGGTCAAGAACGCGTCCACCTGGTCCTCGTAGCCGGCGCCGATGAAGCAGAAGTCGAAGCGGTGTGCTTCCAATGCGACCAGCAGCTGGTTGACGGCCTCCATGCCGATCATGTCCGGTGTCCCGTCGTGGTGACGTTCGACCAGCGAATAGAACTCGTCCATGAAAATGATTCGGCCCAACGACGTTTCGATCAGATCGTTGGTCTTGGGCCCGGATTCCCCGATGTAGTGCCCGCAGAAGTCCGACCGGCGGACCTCGCGGATCTCGGGGTGGCGCACGATCCCCATCCCGGCGTAGATCTTGCCCAGCGCCTCGGCGGTGGTCGTCTTGCCCGTGCCGGGCGGACCGACCAGCAGCATGTGGTTGGTCTGCCCCTCCACCGGCAGGCCGTGCTCGAGGCGCATCATGCGCACCTCGAGCTGGTCCTCCAAAGCGGACACCGCCTCCTTGACCGCCGCCAGGCCCACCTGCCTGGCCAGCAGCGCACGCCCTTCGGCCAGCAACTCGGCCCGCCGCTCCGCCGCGTCAGCATCATCGAGTTGCTCGCGACTCTTGGCGGTCGCGGCGTCCCACTTGTCGGCGCGGCTGGCGATGGTCTGCTCGTCGGTCACCACCAGGTGCAGATTCGGGTCGGCCAACGCGTCTTTGGCCGCCTCGATCAGCACCCCGTTGATCGTCGCTTTCGACAGCCAGATCTGGGCCTTGTCCTCCTCGCGCAGTTGCCGGTGCACCATCCCCCGTACGTAGGCCAAGTCGGCGACGAGGAGCGGGATATCGGCCGGGCCGATGGCCGCCGTCAACACGTCGGCATCGAAGCGCGACGAGGACGAGTTGTGTTCGACGACGTCGACACGGTCCAGCCAGTCCAGCGCCACCCGACCCTGCCCGAGGTGCGCGGCGGCGTGGGCGGCCAGCGCGCAGATCGACGCGGTCACCGCCGACATGACGATCGCCTGCGGCGGCAGCTCCTCGGCGGCCGTCGACAACACCTCGGGCCAGCGCTGTGTGGCGTACATCAGAAACGCCCGGGCCAGCTGGTGCCACTGGTAGTTGGCCCACGAATCCAGCAGCTCGCGGTCGGCCAGCAACTCGTCGGCCTCGGCGTACTGCCCCGCGATCGCCAACGCCGACGACAACGCCAGCCCCACCTGGGACGCGTCGGTGACGGTGATCCCGATGTAGGGGCCCAGCTGAATCTCGGCGGCCAGCGTCTGGCCGATCCGGGTGGTCTCGCGGTGCAGCCACTCACTGGTGGCGTTGAGCTGGTTGAGTGAGCCCAGCGCGTGGTCGCCGCAGGCGATGCGACCCAGCCACGCATCGGCCATCGACGGGTCGGCGTCGGTGGCCGCGACGAATTCCGGCAGGGCCGCGGCCGGCCCCTGCTGTCTCCTGATGGTCATAGCGCGATCGAAATGCCTTCGTGCGGTGTGCAAATCAGATGCGCTCATCGAATTGGCCTCGAACTCGTGGTGCCGACGCTGCTAGGTGGTGACCGGCATCGCCGCCGGCTCCAGACTGACGTAGCGGTTCTCCGCCCGGAACATGTCCACCTCGACCCGCCAATTTTGCCCCGCCGCAGTCAGGTTCACCGTCGCGGGGCCGACCTGCTCGATGATCACCTCGAAACCGTGCCGGTAGGGCTCGGGCAGCGTGGCACCCGATGGGGCGACGGTGATCACGGTCGCCGGACGCGGGGTGGGTGAGATCGCGGAATCCGTGAGTTCCGGGCCGCTGCCCTCGGCGGCGCCCGTGCCGCGCTTGCTGATCCGCGGCGCGTACTCGACGACACTGACCGTGGTGCGCGGCGTGGGCCGCGGCGTGCTGACGACACTGACGTGCGGCATTCGCACGCTCGCCCAGCGGGCCACGTCGCGGGTGTGCACACACACCTGCTCCCCGGCCGCGGCGGTACGGATCACGATCCGTTTGGCGATCGGATCGTCGGCGGCCACCAGGACGCGCGACAGCTCCCCCGCATCGGTGACCGGGATCATCAGGCGGTCGCCGTTGCTCAGCTTGCCCACCAGCACACCCGACGGGCCGATCTCGGTGACCAACTCGGCGGGCAGCGGGCTGCGACGCAGTCCGCGCAGGTGCGGTCGCGGACCGCACATGTTGGCCGCCGCCGCCGCGGCCTGCTCGCCGTTGAGGCGGCGCAACGTCACGCTGGGCGGGGTCGGCGCCTCCGTCGCGGTCAGCACGGTGATCGTCGCGGTACACGTCGCGTCCGGATACACGGTGACGTTCTGGATGACGGCGTCAGCGCGCAACGTCCACGCCAGTGCGAGACCTTGTGACGTGATAGCCGCGGCGGGATAGGCGTAGGTGGTCATCCAACCAGCCTGCCCGCGAATGGCTTTCCAGCGCTGGGAAAGGCCGGCCACCGCGTCCGCGCCGAACCGACGGTCGAGCTCGAGCAGGTCGGGGGCGGTGGCCACCTTCGCCCGCAACCCTCGGCAGCGCAGCAGGGTCGCAACGCGCTGGGCGACCGAAACCGCGGCCGCACCAACCGTCGTGCGCCACCGCAGGGCCTCGGTGTTGTCGATCACCGGCAGGCGCATGATCAGCCACGTTTCGCGCCGGCCCGCATACGGCGGGGTGCCGATCTCCGAGTCGTACACCCGCGGGAAGTCGCCGGTGCCGGCGTGCCGCGAACCGAACGTGACGACGCTGAGCGACTCGAGTTGCAGGCCCAGCGCCTGGCGCAGCATCGGCACCACGTCGACGATGTCGATCACGTTGTCGGTCTCGACCCTCACCGAGCCGGTCACCCGCGTAGCCCGGTGCGCGCGGCCGAGCAGCTGCACGGCGACCACCGCGACACCGTCGTGCACCCGCACACCGCCTCCGGACCGGTTGTTGGCGACCATGATCGGAGCCTCCCAGCTGATCGGCCGGCGGCCTCGCAGCCACAACACCGCCCACGACCACGCCGGCTGACCCCACCACCGCACGAACACCAGCGCGACACCCACGGCCGCCGCAATCGCCGCGCCGAGGTGACCACCCAGCACCCAACCCGCGAGCCCCAACAGGAAAACCACCCACACACCCATAACCCGCCGATTACTGCCCCGGCCGAACCCGGTCAGCACGGGTCTCACCGCGCCCTCCGCAGCCGTGCCGCGATCGCCATCACCAACACGCCCCCGGCCACGACACCGACGAAACCGATGGCGATGTCGCGTGCCCGATGGTCCGGCGGCGGTGGCGGCGGCGCGGGCCTGATCACCCGGCTCTGTGCGCCCGGCGGCAACCGGTCACCGGCGGGGATGTCGAAGGTCAACGCGGCGACCGGGTCCACCAGCCCATACCCGACCTTGTCGTCGACGCCTGCGGGCGGATTGTGCGCCGACTGCACCATCCTGGTGATCACCTGGTGCGCGCTCAATTCGGGGAACTTGGCCCGTACCAGAGCCGCGATTCCGCTGACGTAGGCCGCCGAAAAACTGGTGCCCCAGAACGGCATGTTCTTCTCCCCCGGCCTGGCGGGCGGGTAGGCGTTGACCGGCCCGCCGCCCTGCGGTGACAGGCCCATGATGTGGGTGCCGGGCCCCGCCACCGCGACCCAGGGGCCCGACATGCTCTTGTCCAGGGCGGCGCCGTCGCCGTCGACGGCACCGACGGACAGCACGTAGTCGGAGAACCACGACGGCGAGGAGACGACCTTGACCTGATGCCAATCGCGCGGATCGGTCGGATCCAGCGGGTCGTACAGGGGATTGTTGGCGCAGCCGGATTCCCCGACGTTGCCGGCTGCCGCGACGACCACCGCGTCCTTGACCGTCGCCGCGTACCACAGAGCCGCGCCCAGAGCCCGCTGGTCGGCGGAGGCCGCCGCGGGCAGGCATGAGGTCACCGAAATGTTGATCACCTTCGCGCCCATGTCCGCTGCGTGAACGACTGCCCGTGCCAACGTGTTCAGCGTTCCGGCCTTGACCCGCTCGTCAGAGTTCGGGTCGGCCGGCGGCGGGTGGACGGGCTCGAACGCCCGTGAGGACTGCCGGATCGAGATGACGACGGCGTGTGGGGCGACCCCGACCACTCCGTCGGGAGCGCCCGGCGGGGGCGGCGGCACCGTCGGTTCGTCGTCGCTTTGCGGATCCGGTGGGCCGCTGGACGGCCCCATCGCGCCCGGCTCCTCCGGCGGCGGTGGCGGCGGTACGACCTGGGTGATCGTCACCGGCGGCGGTGGCGGTGGCGGTGGCGCCGCCGGGGGCGGGACCTCGACGGGCGGTGGCACCGCTCCGATCGCCGGCGGCGGCCCGGCCGGTGCCGGAAACGCCGGCGCCGGCGGTATCGGCCGCGGCATCGGCAGAACTCCCTGAGGTGCGGCGCCGATGATCGAACCGACGAGGGTGCCGTGCGCGTCGCAGTCCGAAAGCCCGTCCTCGCCCATGATGTAGTCACCGCCGGGCACGACGGGCAGCCGGGGGTTCGGGGTGATGCCGGTGTCGATGACCGCGACGGACACGCCGTTGCCGGTGCTGTACTGCCACGCCTTCGCGATGTTGAGCAAAGTGAATCCCGGGGCCAGCTGGGCGACGTCCGGGTTTCGCACGGTGATCGGCGACGAACAACTGTTGGCCCGGCGCATCGGTTGGTCGGGGCGGGGCGGCCCGTCGGCGGGGACCAGCGCAGGATCCACCATGGGTGGTGTAATAGCTTGTGCAGCTGGTGTATTGGAGGTGAGCGCGGTGAGCAGGACGACGCCGGTCACCGCGACCGCCCGCAGGCACCCCCGTCTCAGTGACCTCAGTGTCGAAGCCACGTGAACAGCCCCCCCAGGGCAGCCGCCGCCGGCAACAAGACGATCAGCGCCACTACCTCGGCCCATTCCACGGTCAGCCGGACGAGCGGCCTGAACCTCATTTCCGGCACCAACAGTGCGGCGGCCAAACCCGATCCGGCGAACACCGCGACCGCCACCGCGGGCCACAGCAATCCGGCTTCGGCGCTGCGCGCGGCCAGCGCGTACTTCACGGCGCCCGCACAGACCGCGGCACACGCGCCGCACACCAACGCGATGGCCTGATGCTTGGCCGCAAACCCGCGGCCCTGGGTGAGGAAAATCCCGGCCACCAGTGCGGCCACCAGCACCGCCAGCCACGCCCACGGGCGCCCCGGCGTCAGCACTGCCCAGACCGCCGCCGGCAGCACGATCGAAACCCCCACGCACATACCGACTTGCACCGCATTGACCAGACGCGCCGAGGCGGCGATGGCGGTGCCGCGCGCGGTGATGTCGGTCAGTTCGTTGTCCTCGTCCTCGGTGTCGTCCTCGCTGACCGGGGACACGGTATCGACGGGCATCCCCTCGCGGCGCGCGAACAGATCCCTGCCGGTGATGGATCCGAAGTGGGGCGGGCGGACCCGAGCCACCCACAGCGCGATCAGCGGCGTCATCCTGACCAGGACGAGCAACCCGACCAGAACGCAGACGGCGAGCACCTGCACCGACGCCGGCCGGAACATCCGCACGGCCGCGACGGCGGCGAGAATCCCGCAGATCGTCACCACCGCGGTGGCCACCGCGGTCTGCCCGCGCTGCCGGGTCAGCACGCCGATCGCGACGGCCCCCACCGTCATGCTGACGACCCCGATCAGCGCGTGGGCCGCCCCGAGCGCGCCGGGAGGTGCGCAGGCACCGGCGGCCGCCAGCAGCACCACGGTCAGCCAGGCGAACCCGCCGAACAGGTCGCGGCGTTCCCGCCATCCCCGCCGGACCACCGTCGTCGCGACCAGCAGCAGCACACCGAACCCGCCGGCCACCGCCGCAGGAATCGCGGTGTCGGTGACGGTGCGCGCGCGCAGAGTCAGGCCCACCACCACGGCGACGGCCATGGCGAGGAGCGCGATCGCGGTGTGGGCGGCGGTCAGCGGCGTGACCGGCGCGAACATCCGGTCGCCACCGTCGCGGCCGAGCCAGGTGCCCATGGCCGCCAGGCCCGTGGACAGCGACTCGTACTGCGGCTCGAAAGACTCCCCGGCGGCCCTGGGCACCAGCACAAGGGTGTCGCCGTCCTGGACACCCAACTCGTCGAGGCTCTTGTTGATGTCGAGCCGCACGCCGTTGACCTTGTGCAGCTCATAACTTCCCGGCGGCAGCGCGACGCCGTCGAAGCCTTTTCGTTTGAGCTCGGCGTCGAACAGCTCCACCATTCCCTCGAAGAATCCTTCGACCGGAATAGCGGCGGGAAAAACTTGGGAACACAGGTGTTTCTCGTAGGAAATGTCGACCGCGCAGCGCGCCGGGAAGGCGACCTTGTGGGGCCCAGTCACCGGGGCGCCCGCTCGGCGTCGGGGACGTATTTATCCGCCAGCCCGGCGGTGATTTCGAACAGGCGGAGCCGCGATTTCTTTGTCAGCTCGTGGACCGTGTCGATGATCCCGCCTTTGGCCAGGTGCGGATCAAATGGCATCACTTCCACGATTGCGCCCACCTTGGTGAAGCGCTCCGTCAGGTAGGCCAGCGCGTCCTTGTCGGTGCCGGAGTCGGTGTGGTTGAGGATGACCGTGCTGCGTGAGACCAACTCGTGATAACCCTGGGATCTGAGGTAGTCGACGGCGCGCAGCACCGGCCGGGAGCGGTCCGCGGTGATGCCCGAGACGAACACCAGGGTGTCGGTGTTCTCCAGGACCGGTGTCATCACGTCGTGTTCCAGGTCGGGGGCGGTGTCGACGATCATCACAGTGTGCGTTCGCCGCAGCCGCGTCAGCGCGCCGGAGAACATGGCCGGCGCCAGCGGCCTGAGCTGATCCGATGTGCGATTTCCGGCAAGCACGTCCAGGCCGACCGCGTTTTGCCCCAGGTGTTCCCGGATATCCGCGTAGCCCTGGACGTCAGTGTCGTTGATGATCGCCGCGTAGTCGCCGGGCGGCGCGTCGTCGATGCGGTCGGCGAGGGTTCCGAAACCAGGGTCGGCGTCGATCGCGATGACGTTCTGGGGCCGGCATTCCCGGAACACCCCGCCGATGCAGGCGGCCATGGTCGTGACCCCGACGCCCCCTTTGCCGGAGACGACGGTGATGACGTACTGGCGCCGGATGTGCCGCCGGATCCTGGTGCGCAAATCACGGTAGTGACGTTCGCTGGGCGATTCGCCAACGTTTATTTTGTGAAATGAGGCGCTGTAGATGAATTTCCGCCAACCCGAACCCGGGGGAATCTTGCGGGGAGCCGCCAGGTCGGAAATGCGCATCGTGTCGGATACGGAATCGTGAGCGTAGTTGGCCGCCGGCGGATCCACCCGCCTGGGCGGGCCTTCATCCGAGATATTCGGATCATTCCACGGGCTCGTCACGATCGCGATGCTAACACGTTATGCGACACCGTGTTTGCGCGATTACACAATTTTCTGACGGTGAGCGGGGGGTCGATTTTTCGCCCATTCCTTGACGTCAATTTCTGCACGGTTGCAGGCAGCCGGGTCACACGACGCGCCGATACGAATGCCATTCCTCGCCGGCGGGGAGTCGGCGGATGAGCCGCTGGACCGCTCCGCTGACGTCGGTGCGCGACCCGGGCGAGATCACCTGGTACCGACGCAGTCCCGACGTCACGTTCTCGACGCACAGGCGGCCCGCGGGAGTGTCGATGAGCGTCACCGCGGTGTCTCCGACGTGGATGCGCGCGTACCGCTCCGGTCCGACGCCGGTTTGCAGCGCCACGATGGACGCGTGCGCGGACTGCGCGGGGTCGGCGGCCACGGTGACGATCTGGACTTGGTCGACGTCGAGCCCCTGCCCGATCAGAAACGACCGCAGGCCGGCAGCGTCGCGCACCGACTCGAGGAACTGCTCGGTATCCAGCGTCACCGGTCGCAGCGGCGCCGCCTCGGCGACGCCGCACAGCCTCTCGATCTGCCCCACCACCAGGTCGGCGGCTCCCCGTTCGTCGACGGCGGCCCCGGCCGGGTACAGACGCACGAGTTCGCCGTGGCGTTCCAGAACCACCCACCAGGTCGCGAATCGGCAGAGCGACGCGCGCGTCGGCTCCCGGCCCGGCACGGCGATGTGCACCAGCAGCGCCAGATCCCGACGCAGCAGCACGGTCAGCCACTCGCGGATCATGGAATCGACATCGCCGTGCTCGTCGAGTGCGCCGGCAGCCATCAGTTCGGCGGCCACGGGATGGCGAAGCGCGCGTTCGACGGTGTCCAGCCTCGGCAGCAGCGGACGCAGACCCAGTTCGGGGCAGACCTGCTCCACGCCGGCCACCGCCTGCAGTACCCATAAACCGTCGAGTGTCGTTGTCAGCATGCGTCGTTCGTTTTCACCAGCGAACACGACAACGAAGGTGGGGCACACGCGCTCGGCGTCCGCCCCACCGTCGCGTGAGTGATCGGTGGGATGTGGCCTCAGAACAGGCCGGCGATGGACTGGTCGGTGCTGATCGCACCGTCCAGCACGTGGGAGGTCGTCTGCCCGTGCTGGCGCACCGTGTCGATGAGCCCCTGCAGCCCGGACAACATCTGCGCCTGGGCCTCGAAAAACCCTGCGGCGCCGTGGCCGGCGAAGAATTCCTGCAGCGCATTCGTGCGGTTGGCGGTGTCGTCATAGATTGCCTGCAGCTGGCCGGCGCGGGCGCCGACATCGGAGGCGAAATCGGCGACGGCTCCCGGGTTGTAGGTGATCGGATTTGTCATGATGAACTCCTTTTTCGAAAAACCGGTGGGCAGAAATACGGGTCAGGATCCGGCTTGGCCGAACAGGGCGGTGAATGCGTGGGCGGAGTCCGCCTCGTGCGCTTCCATCAGGGCCGCCGCCTGCGTCAAGCCCTCGGCCAGGCGTGTCCCGCCGGTCAGCACCTTGTTCAGGTCGCCGGCGACCTCGGTGGCGGTCACGTGGGACGCGGTCACGGCGTCGCCGGACCAGGTCGCCGGATTCATGACGTTTTCTTGGTTGGCGACATAGCCTTGGGCGATCCCGATGGCGTGCTCCATATTCGCCTGAATGGCGTTTGACGCGTCGCGAAGCATGTGCGGCGTTACTTTGATGGTCACGGAATTCTCCTTCTGCGATTGGCCGCCCCCCTATGGCCTGGGCGTGAAGCGGAGTGTATGGCGGCTGTTCGGACCTGTCGATTCACCCTTTTGCCGGGCCGGCTTCACGCTCGATCGTCGACAACCCGCACCGTCACGGGTTGTTCGGGCTTGTCCCGGGAAGCACGCCCGCCCCCGGCTGCGTGGCCGACCGGCATCCCGCCGACGGGGGTGCCGCCGGTCGTCGTCGTCTGCGGGCGCAGGGCTTCCGCGCCGAGCGCCCCGC
>NZ_JBYCLC010000382.1:0-5989 GCF_057473685.1 Mycobacterium sp. TH-M116
CGGCACCTTCTTGGCCGGCACCTTCTTGGCCGGCACCTTCTTGGCCGGCACCTTCTTGGCCGGCACCTTCTTGGCCGGCACCTTCTTGGCCGGCGCCTTCTTGGCCGGCGCCTTCTTGGTTGGCGCCTTCTTGGCCGCTTTCGTCTTGCGGAGATCGAGCTCGGGCAGCTCGCCGGCGGGCCAGTCGGCCAGCGTCTCCAGGTACAGCCGACGCACCTCGGCGATGCGCTCAGGCAGCGTCTCAACCGTCCAGTCGTCCACCGCGATCGGCGGGAAAACCGCCACGTCGACCGTGCCCGGGTTGATGGTGGTGGAGTTGCGCGCGGCGACGATCTCGGCATTGCGGATCACGATCGGCACGATCGGGGCGCCCACAGCCATCGCGATGCGGAACGCACCCTTTTTGAAGGGTCCGACCTCGGTGGTGTCCACGCGGGTGCCTTCGGGGGCGATCACGACCGAGAGTCCCTTTTTGGCGAGCTCTTCGATTTGGTGCAGCGACTCCACGGCAGCGCCCGGATCGTCGCGGTCGATGAACGCAGCGTCCATCGCCTTGCCGATCGTGCCCATGATCGGATCCTTGGCCAGCTCCTTCTTGCCCACCGCAGTCCAGTTGTCGCGCACCAGCGCACCGACGATGACCGGGTCGACCTGGTTGCGGTGGTTGAAGATGAAAACCGCCGGACGCTGAGCGGTCAGGTTTTCCCGGCCGATGACGTTCAGCTGGACACCGGTGGTGGCGAGCAGCACCTGGGAGAACGTGGAGGTGAAGAAGTTGACGCCGCGCCGCCGGCTGCGGGTGAGCATCCCGATCCCCACCGCCCCGGTCGCGATCGGGAACAGCGAACCGAAACCGGCCAACGTTCGCAGCTGCCGCCGGATCCCGACTGGTCCGCGACTGTTGAACCGAAGGATCGGCCAGCCGCGCCGCTTGGCCACCGCGGCCATCTTGCCCTCGGGATTGGTCGGCCGAGGGTTGCCTACCAGATACATCAGGGCGACGTCCTCGTCGCCATCGGCGTAGAAGTAGCTGTCCTTGAGGTCGATGTCGTTCTCGGCAGCGAACCGCTGCACGGCGGCGGCCTTGCCCGGCCCCCAGAGGATGGGTTCTTGCACGCCACCGGTGAGCATGCCGTCCACGGTGGTCTCGAACTTGTTGGTGAGCATGTTCGTGATGCCGAGGAACCGGGCCACCGGATTGACCTGGATGGTCAGCGCCGACGAGCTGAGTACCACGGTATGTCCGCGCGCCACGTGCGCCCGAACCAGTTCACGCATCTCGGGATAGATCCGGGACTCGATCCGCTGAACGAACAGCCGCTCCCCGATCTCCTCGAGGTCGTCGATCAGTCGCCCGGCCAGCGCGGAGGCGGCTGTGCCGATGAGGTCTTCGAACTCGATGCGCCCGAGCGTGTGGTTCAGGCCGGCCTGCACCATGCCGAGCAACTCCCCCACCCCCATGTCCCGGCGCAGCAGACGTTCCTGGGTGAGGATCACTGCGGTGAAGCCGGCGACCAGAGTCCCGTCCAGGTCGAAGAACGCCCCGATCCTGGGCCCGGGTGGGCTGGCCATGATCTCGGCGACCGAACCGGGCAGCCGCATGTCCGTCGCCGGTTTCTGCATGTCGCGTTCGGCCCCCCGCTCCTCGGATGCGCTCATGATCCCGACACCGCTCGCGACGCCGACGCGGCCGGCTCGCCGAACGAGGCAGGCGCCGCGCGGGGCGCCGGGTCGCCGGCCAGCGCCAGGATCTCGTCGAAACCCTCCAGCAGGCACTGGGCGAACAACGGCTCGTCGCGGATCGCCGCCCTGTCATAGCGCACGGTGATCGTGCACCATCCGCCCCGCGAGATCAGGACCACCATCATCGCCACGCCGGGCAGCGGGCCGATGCCGTACTCGCGCAGGACTTTCGCGCCGGCGATGTAGGTGTCTCCCGGATAGACCGGGAGGTTGCTGGCCTGGACGTCGGAGCCGATCACCGAGCCGGTGATCCCCTGCAGCACGGCGGTCGGCAGGATGCTGAGCACCGGCGCGAGGGAACCGACGATGTTCATCGCGGGCTCTTCGCGGCGCTTGGTCATCTGCGCGCGGATCTTCCTCATCCGGGAAACCGGGTCCGCGGTGCCCAGGGGCGCCGCCAGGTTGACGCCGGTGAACCGGTTGCCCCCGGTCGTGTCGGCGTCGGCCCGCAGGTTCACCGGGACTGCCATCGGCAGCGTGCTGACCGGCACGCCGAGGGCCTCGTGGTAGCGGCGCAGGGCGCCGGACAGGCCTGCGAGGTAGGCGTCGTTGATCGATCCCCCGCCTGCCTTGGCAGCCCTGTGCAGATCGGCGAGCCGAAGGTCGATCGCTTCGGTGCGGGTGGCCAGGCTGCGCCGGCGCAGCAGCGGCGACGGCTCGGCGGCCCGGTTGAGCACCCGCATACCCGACATGGCGTAGCCCACGATCCCCGAGACCGTCGCCGTCGGTTCCAGAACCACCCGCCCGGCCGTTGACACGGCACCGGACACCGCCCCCAGGACCCCACCGAGCAGCGACAGTGGAAGCCGGTTGATGCCCTGTCGCATCAACTCGTTGGGTGTCAGGTCCTGCGGAACGGGCAGCGGCGGCGTCGGCCTGGGTTGGGGTTCGCGCTCGAGGTCGTAGATCTCGGCGAACATCGCCACACCACCGACACCGTCGGTGACCGCATGGCTGACGTGCAACAGCATCGCGGCCTTCCCGTCGGGCAAGCCCTCCACCAGGGTGGCCGTCCACAGCGGCCGGGAGATGTCCATCGGCGACTGCAGGATGACCTCGGCGAGGTCGAACACTTCCCGCAGCGTGCCAGGTCCGGACACCCGCACCCGGCGCACGTGGAAGTCCAGGGTGAAATCCGGATCGACCACCCAGCGCGGTGACGCCGTCGGCAAGGTCGGCACGACGACCTTTTGCCGCAGTCGCAGCACCCGACGCGAGGCGTTTTCGAAGCGGGTGCGAAACACGTCCCAATTCGGTGTCGCGTCAAGGACTTCCAGTGCCATGATGCCCGAGCGGGTCCGGGGGTTCGCCTCGCCCCGATGCATCAGATAGTCGACCGGTCCGAGCTCGTCGGATAGTTTCACGACGCCCGCGGAATCAGTTGCCTCAGCCATGATCTCCAACTCGACCTGCCCTAGGTGTCACCGCCGACCAAGCCTCTCGCCAATCGCCAATCGCCAATCGCCAGCACAACGCTAGTCGGGTTGACGGGCTGGTGAAAGGCACGATCCGGTCGCAAGGCCCGCCCCGGTGACGGGTCCGGTCCTCAGCTGGCGGACGTGACCGCCAGGGGTGGCGAATCCATCAGCGAACTCGAGCGCCGACCGTAGACGACGCCGAAGAAATCGGCGACGGCGTTGGCGGCCAGCCGCGATCGCAACGTCGGGGTGATGTCGAAGGCGTGGTGGGCGTTGGCCAGTTCGGCGTAGCCGACGGTGGGTGCGCCCGCCCCCCGCAGCGCCGCACAGAACGACCGGGCCTGGCCACAGGGAACCACTTCGTCTTTTTCGCCGTGGAGCACGAAGAACGGCGGGGCGTCGGGGTGGACGTAGGAGATCGGGGAAGCCGCCTCGAACTGCTCCGGGACGCTGGCGTAGCGGGCTTTCATGACGAACTGCTCGAGGAACGGCAGCATCAGTTCGTGCATGTTGTCGGCGTCGACGAAGTCGTAGACCCCGTAGTAGGGGGCGACGGCCTGGACCGTGGTGTCGGCGCGTTCGAATCCCGGTTGAAACCTCGGGTCGTTGGGCGTGAGCGCCGCCAGAGACGCCAAGTGCCCGCCGGCCGAGCCGCCGGTCATCGCGATGAAGTCGGGGTCGCCGCCGTAGTCGGCGATGTTCTCGCGGACCCAGGCGATCGCGCGCTTGACGTCGATCAGGTGCGTCGGGAACGCGCAGCGCGGGCTCTTGCTGTAGTTGATCGAGACGCAGATCCACCCGAGCTCGGCCATGCGGCTCATCAGCGTGTAGGCCTGAACTCGTTTGTCGCCGACGGTCCATGCGCCGCCGGGCACCTGGATCAGCACCGGTGCGCGGCTGCCGGGTGCGACGTGCGGGCCACGCCAGACGTCGAGCAGATGTTCGGTGCCGCCCGGGCCATAGGAGATGTCGGAGGTCTGCGCAGCATAGCGGCGGTGCGGGCCGGGCCGGTGGAACAGGCCGTCGCCAGGGGGGCCTTGCGACTCACGGCAGGCCGGATGGGACACCTCATCGCGAAAGTCCGGCCCGAACGCGTCCTCGAGGGCCGCACTGAGGGCTTGATCGGCGCGCTGCGCCGCCCAGGTGGTGGCGACCCGGCCGACCGCCGGGTGCGCTACCCGGGACAACGCGTACCCCGTCAGCACGTGCGGCGGAAATTCGGTGGACAGCCAGCCCGCGACCCAGCCGAGCGCAAACGGCGAACCCCGCAGCAGCAGGGCGCTGGCACGGCAGGTATCCCTGGCGTCAGCCGCCAGTCGCAGCGCGTGGGCACTGGCCCGCGAGCACCGCGAAGCCACATCTATGGCCACGCTCATAGGTACGCCACCCCTCGACGTCAGGCACACGCCTCATTGCGGTTAACGGCTCATGTCCAGCCGATGTTGTACGTGTGTCGAGGATCACCACCCTAACCGATAATCGCGGCGGCGGAAGCCCTTTCGGGTGCGTCGTGTTGCTCCGACCGCGCCGCCGAGCCCGTTGGCTAGACTGACCTGCACATTGCCTCCGTAGCTCAGGTGGATAGAGCAAGGGCCTTCTAATCCCTAGGTCGCACGTTCGAGTCGTGCCGGGGGCACTGGTCAGAGGTGGTATCAGCGCGTTGCGTACCCGCGCCAGCAGATTCGCCCAAGTGTTCGAACCCACCTCCTGTCAACCGGTTGACGCCACCGCCCGCCCTTACCGCAACTTTTGAAATGTAATCAGCGTGAAGTGTTGAGCGGGCGGGATACGGCCAGTGGATATTTTCGCGTTCGCGTGCGTGACGCCTCACCGCGTGCCGTGTGGTGGGCTTGGTCGTATGAGCCTCACTTTCTATGCGCTGCTGTGGGCTCATCCGGGGGCGGATGAGGCGCTGATCGCATACGAAGACAGGGTCTTGGACCTGGTCCCCGAGCACGGTGGCCGCGTCGTACAGCGGTCCCGAAGCGACGGCGCCGACGGACGGCCCCTAGAGATCCAGCTGTTCGAGTTTCCGTCCGCCGAGGCGTTCAACGCCTACATGCATGACCCTCGCCGCACCGCGTTGGCCACTGAGCGCGACCGTGCCATCGCCAAGACCGAGCTCATCAACGTTCAGATTGTCTGATGCCACAAAGGCCCAGAGCGACAGCGCCTACCCGCGTTGCGGCGATTACGGTGGCAACGTGACGGAATGCGCGGCGTGCCAGTTCGATTACGGACAGATGGAAGGCCAAGACTTCGCAACCTCGGCGGGCCCTCTCGCCGCTGCGTATGTCGATCTGCTCGAGTCCACCAGCGGCACAATTCTGCGGGCCCGGCCGTCGCTGGACGTGTGGTCACCGCTGGAATACGCATGCCACGTCCGCGATCTGCTCTTGGTACAACGTGAACGAGTGCTGGCCGCGCGCCGCCAAGGCCGGCCAGTCGCAGAGCCGATGGGGCGCGACGAGAGGGTCGAGCACGACGGATACAACCACCAGTCCCCCAGCGATGTCGCGCGCCAACTCAGCGATGCAACGCTGTTGCTATCCAATGCTTTCGGCAGGCTCTCGCCCGCCGACTGGGATCGCACCGTCATCTACCCGTACGCCTACCCGGACCCCAACCCGGGCGAGCGTTCACTTCGGTGGATGGCAACTCACACCCTTCACGAGCTAAGTCACCACCTGATTGATATTCGCCGCCAGCTCGACCGAGCGGATGCAGCACTCAAGGAAGAACACGTTTGCGACCGCGGGTCTGAGCAGCCCTAGTCACGGGCTTTCACTGTATCGAGTATCGCGTTGCTGGATCGTCAACAAGCGGAG